>JAUVSA010000023.1 GCA_030597345.1 Bacillota bacterium | reverse complement strand
GTCGTGGGCCACGCCGACGACTCGGAGCTCTCTCGGGCGCTGGCGGAGTTGGACGACGAAACCTCGCTGCTGCGCGCGCTCGGTTCCTATCCAGAGGCATCCGAATAGCGCCCCTCGCGGCATGTCAGACAGGTTGACTCAGCCTTGCTCTGGCAGGCGGCCTTCGTCGCTACCTTCAAGTTCTCCTGCCACGCCAGTTTCGTCTGCCCCACCATCGCCTTCGTCCGGCCAGGCGACGGCATCCGGCAGAAGCTCAGCCAAGTCGAACTCCCTGCGAGTGCCCCCGCGGCCGATGGAAAGGATCGGGAGACTCCGGCAGAACTCGGACAATACCTGGCGGCAGGCGCCGCAGGGCGGAAGAGGACCGGCCTCTGCCGCGTAGATCACCAGCCTGCTGAACTCGCGCTCGCCCTCCGCAACGGCCCGCAAGAGGGCCCCACGTTCGGCGCATATCGTGAGGCCGAGCGATGAGTTCTCCACATTGCAGGCCGCGTAGACTCGGCCGCGCTTACTCGCCAACGCCGCTCCCACGTGGATGCCAGAGTAGGGGGCGTGTGCTTCGCGGCTAACCCTCCGGGCGGCCGCGGCGAGTTTCTCCCACTCCTTAGGCAGGCGGCCTCCGTGTTGGCCTCGCTCGCCCTTCTTCATCCCGCCTATCCTCATCGCCAAGGTTGGTCTCCGCAGAGGCACCGGCCCCCGGATGGCGCACAACCCGTACCCTCCGAACCCGATTCCCGGAGACTTGCTCTACAGTGAACTCCAGCCTGACGCGGGTCTCGGGATCTTCCCACAGGACCTTCTCCCCAGTGACCGGAAACCGCCCAAGCTGATCCAGTATGAAACCTCCCACGCTGTCGAATTCCCCCTCGGGCAGCGCCACCTTCAACTCGTCCTCGATTTCATCCACGCTGACCCGCCCATCGACCAGGATCGTCGCTTCCTCCAGCACGCGGATGGGCTCGCCCTCGGCATCGTATTCGTCCATGATCTCGCCGAAGATCTCCTCCAGCAGATCCTCTATGGTGACTACCCCTGCGGTCCCTCCGTACTCGTCGATCACAATCGCCATGTGAAGGCGCCCCCGCTGCATTAGCTGGAGCACTTCCGCGGCCTTCTTGCTCTCCGGCACCACCGGTGGTGGCTTGCGGGCGATCTGAGCGGCGGTCAGGTCTGGGCCGTCGGTCTGCAGAGCCGACACCATGTCCTTCGCGTACACTATCCCGATGATGGAATCCACGTTGCCCTGATAGACCGGCAGCCGGGAGTACCCGCTCTCCTCGCTCACGCGGGCGGCGGCCACTAGGCTGGTGTCGGCAGGCACGCAGACCATATCGGTGCGAGGAGTCATCACCTCCCGAGTCACCTTGTCCGCGAACTCGATGACCCCAGCGATCATCTCTCGCTCTTCTTCCTCGATATCGCCGTTCGCCTCCCCCTCGGCCACCACCTCACTTATCTCCTTATCCGTATACCTCGGCCAGCGGTCAATCGTCTCCCCGCCGATAACAGGCACCAGCACCTTTCGGTTGACCCAGATGCCGATCATGTGAAGCACCCGGCCGACCGGATGCACCATCCTGTGCACCGTGGTTATCAGAGGAGCAGCGACCAGCCCGACCGCCTCCACCCGGCGCAGCGCATAGGTCTTGGGGGCGACCTCGAAGAAAACTAGGATGGAGACGATCATGCCAACTGAGGTCACGGGCAGCCATCGCCGCTCGCCCCCTGAAAGGCCGATGGTTACCTCGGTGGTGTAGGTGGAGACGACGATGATGGCCAGGTTTATCAGCAGGATAAGGGAGCTGTATACCTGCTGCCGATGCTCCAGCAGCCCCACCAGTTGCCTCGCCCCCCGCCGCCCGCTGTCTGCCAGTTGCCTTGCCCGCGCCAGTTCCGTCCGCATTAGCACGGCCTCCGACATCGAGCTGAAGCCGAGGACGAAGAGGCAGACCACAATCGCCGCCAGTTGCCCGGCATAGGGACCGAGTTCGGTCAAATGTAACGCTATTTCACTCATCTGTTGTCGTCCGCCTGCGGCGCACGACTCTCGACACCTCCCCAGTTCCTCGGTATGCACATCCCCGACGACCGCGGCTCCCGTAGAGAGCTAGGCATTGGACTCTCTCACCGCACGCACGCGCGTGATCCGATGCCCCTCAACCTTGTCCACGATCAGCGCCACGCCTTCGAGCGTCAGATGCTGCCCAACCTCCGGAACCATGCCGAAGCGGCTGTAGAGCAGCCCGGCGACCGAGTCGTAGTCACCCTCCGGTAGCGTCACGCCGATCGCCTCCGACGCCTCTGTGATGCTCATGCGGCCATCCAGCACAACCGCGCCCTCTCCCACATGCTCCACCGCCGGCTGCACTACATCGTACTCGTCGTAAATGTCTCCCACCACCTCTTCCAGCAGGTCCTCAAGTGTGACCAGCCCGGCCGTGCCGCCGTACTCGTCCACCACCACTGCCAGCGACCGGCGCCGCCGGCGGAACTCGGTCAGCAGATCGCTCAGCCTCTTTGTCTCCGGCACTCTGAGCGGCTGCCGCAGCGCCGACGTGACCGGCTCCCCTCTCTTGCCCGAGGCGAGCAGTCGAAGCACATCCTTGACGTGCACCACGCCGACGATGTCATCGAGATCATCGCCACACACGGGAAGCCGGGAAACGCGATGCTCGGCGGCGGCCTCCGCCGCCTGGCTGACCGTCGCTGCCTCCGAAATCGCAGCGATGTCGGTGCGAGGCACCATCACTTCCCGGGCCCCCTTATCGCCGAACTCGAAGATGTGGTGGATCATCACCTTCTCTTCCTCTTCCAGCCCGCCCGCTTCTGTCTGCAGATCTATGATCGCGCGGATCTCCCCCTCCGTGACCGGCGGTGCGGGTCCCGGCCGCGCGCCGAAGAGAACTGCCAGACGATCCGCGGCGAACCCAATCGCTCGCGCGGGAACCGAGAGCACCCTTGTCGCAATCCACAGGAGCACTATCGCAAAGCGGGCGACCCGCTCCGGGTTGGCGGCCGCATAGCTGATCGGCACCACCTCGGCGAAAACGACTACCAACACGCCCATGCCCCCTATCGCGCACACCACCGGCAGGCCCTGCGCGATGACCCAGTTCGCCGCCACCGCCTCCGCCGTGTAGTTCAGGGTCGTGATAGTAACCAGGATGGCGCCCAGAGTGGTCGCCGCGTTCGCCGCCAGCCGTTCCACTATCGCCCCGGTCCTTCCGGCCGCGAGCCGGCGGGCACGGCGACGGCCCAGCGCCAGGAAGCTGGTCTCGGCCGCGGAGAACATGCCGGATGTCATCAAGAGCAGCCCGATCAGTCCCAGTGTCAGCAGGTTGTCGGCAACGGTCATCTCAGCTCCCCAGCCGGACCGATAACAGCCCGTACATCCCTATCCCGATCACGAGCGCCACCACCACACCGATCAGCACCTCCCGCACCGTGTGGATCCCCGCTTCCACTCGGCTCTGGGCGACCAAGAGGGCGAGCACGAAGGCAAGTCCCCGCACCACGATGTCTGGGGTCAGGAACCACACGCTTACGAAGCAGAAGAAGGCGAGCGCACTGTGAGCGCTCACGATACCCCCTTTCGTCAGCGAACCCCGCCTCCCCCAGAGCTTCCCCAGTATCACAGCCAAGATCACCGTTACGATACCTACCAGCGCCACATGGAGGAAATGCGGCCCCCGCCCCGTTCCGGCTCCCTGCAGCACCTCCAGCGACGCCTGCTTGAGGAATACCCCGGCGCCGATGAGCAGCGCGCCCACCACCGCCGCCAGCACCACTCCCCCGGACACGTCTTTCGCGACTTTGGCGAGAGGCCGCTGCTCGGGACTTGCGAGGTCCACCACGGCCTCCACCGCGGTGTTCGCGAGCTCCGCCATGATAACGAGCGTAATCGCAGTGACGAGCAACAGCAGCTCGACTCGCGAAACCTCGAGGATGGCGCTCAGCAGCAGGGCCACGGCTGCGATGAGGAGGTGATATCTCATGTGCCGGTGGCGGTGGAGCACGTACACCAGACCATCGGTGGCGTGTCCCACGCTCTCCAGCAGGTTGTTCGATCTCATCGGGCTGGCCCGCATCGCAACCGGGCTCTGGCTCGCGCCCCCGCCAACACTTCCCTCATGCGCCCCATCATGCGCTTCCGTTGAGCGGGCGTGTCGTCCCGCCACCCCGTCAAGTGCAGAATCCCGTGCACCAGCAGAATCGCTATCTCCTCCTCGAACTCGTGTCCCAGTTCCTCCGCCTGTCGAGCGGCAGTCTCGGCCGAGATCGCCACGTCCCCCAGCAGCAGGCCCCTCTCCTTCGTGTGCGGCCCCGGCTCCTGTGGAAATGCCAGCACGTCCGTCGGCATGTCCTTCTTTGCGTACTCGCGATTCAGTTCCTGAATCCATGCGTCGTCACCGATGGCGACAGTCAGCTCGGCCTCGGAAGACCAGTTGGCGCCGTCTCTCTCCAGCTCGGCGGCCAGCACCGAGCGCGCCACCCGAGCCAGCCGCCGGCAGTTCACACGTCGCTTCTGCCTGTTGACCACCACCACGTCCGTCGGAGTAGGCTTCGCTGGTCGTGGAGTTCTGCTCAATTTCGATCACGTTCGCATCCCCGCCGACGCGGGTTCGGGGTACTCGATGCGACTGCGGCAGAGCGATGCCGTCAGAATCTGCCCCATGACCACCTCCACCTCCGCAATATCCCGGAATGTCAGATCGCACGCCTGGAGCTGCCCATCCACCACGCGATCCTGGATGATATCTGCCACCATCTGCTGCACCCGTTGAGGCGTAGGCTCCGCGATCGACTTGGTGGCCGCTTGCACGGAATCGGCAAGCATCACCAGAGCTGCCTCCTTCGCCTCCGGCAGAGGACCCGGATACCGGTACTGATCCTCCGAAACCGCCTCGGATTGCTCTCCACTCAACGCCTGCTGGTAGAAGTAGCTGACCAAGCTCGTGCCGTGGTGCTGGGCGATGATCTTCACCACTTCCGGCGGCAGGTGATGCTCCTTGCCAAGGTCCGCACCATCTTTCACATGGGAGATGATCACTAGCCCCGAGAGCGAGGAGGACAAGCGGTCATGCACGTTGTCGACCCCCAGCAGGGACTGGTTCTCGACGAAGAAGCCGGGGCGATCCAGCTTTCCGATGTCGTGATATAGCGCGCCCACTCTGGTGAGCAGCGCGTCGGCTCCCGTCACCTCCGCAGCCGCCTCCGCCAGGTTAGCGACCATCAGCGAGTGATGGTACGTCCCCGGCGCCTCCGACTGCAGCTGACGCAGCAGCGGCACCTGAAGATTCAACAGCTCCAGCAGGCCCAGATGGGTGGTGATGCCAAAGGGCCGCTGCAGGAGTACGATACCGCCCAGAGCCAGCACCGCCGTGCCGGGGCTATAAAGGAAGGCTGCCAGTCCCGCTTCCCGGGCGATGGCCACCAAGGATTGCGCCTGGAGTAGTCCAACCGCCGCGATGAGTACCACGTTGGTAACGAGCATTGCACCGACGATCCACCGCAAACGGGAGAGAGGCCAGATGTGGGAGGCATATGCGAGTGCCACCGCCGCACTGCCCAGGGATAGCAGCAGTGCCGGCAGCCCACCACTCACCATCAGCCCCACCAGCAAGCTGAGCGTGAGAGCCAGCGCCATCCCGACCACATCCGTCAGAAGCACCGCGCTCATCAGCGCCGCCGCCGGCACCATGAGCATCCACACGTTGGGGAGGGCGAGCGTGAGCAAGTTGATCACGAAGAGCGGCACCACTGCGAGCAGAGACAGCAGCAGCAGACGTTTAGGCTCCTCGTACACCCGCCGCGCCCAGCGGCGCGTCTGCACTCCGAGGAGCACCACGATCAGTCCGACAATGACGACAATGGAGGTGATTCGCCGGTAATCCAGCGACGGACTCGTGAGCCCGAGCGCCTGCAGCATGGCTAGGTGCTCTCCGGTTGCTCGCTCCCCCTCCGAGATGATCGGATGGTCCGCGTGTACGGTACGCACCACCTCCTGGACCCGCCCTCGCGCGTCCGCCCGGGCGGCCTTCGTGCCATCCTCATCGTACCTTCGGTTCGGAGTCACCTCTCGACCGGCAATGGCAGCCACCAGGTCGCCGGCCTCGGGTCGGCTCGCCCGGGTTCTGGCACCCTTCTCCGCGTCCTCTCGGGCCACTCTGACATCAAGAGTTCCCTCGCGGATTTCCCTGGACATCACCATCCGCACGATCTCGCGCGCCTGCTCGTTCAGCTCTTCGATCGCCTCCGCCGAGGCCTGCAGCGCCCATTCCAGGGAAGCTGCCGGGAGGTCCGGAAGGCGTCTCTTCAGCGTCTCCTCCGCCTGCCCGCCCCTCCGAGCATCCCGCAAGAGCACAAACGCATCATCCACGCGCTTCTCGGCATCAGCCGGCGCGTGTGGCAGGGGCACATACTGGCGGGAAACGCGATCCGCGGCGTTCTGTCGCAGGAGCTCGGTGGCCTCGCCGTCCACGTACTGCGCCATCCTCGGAGCACGAATCAGCGCTGGACTCGGCTCCCCAAGCCGAAGTGAATGTCTGCCTGGGAACAGATTGTACCCAAGGAGAATCGAACACAGGGCGCCCCAGACCATCACTCCCAGACCTGCCCGCAGCCAAGTCCGGTAGTCCCGTCGCTCTCCCCGACGCTCCTCGCCGCCGGGACCGCTCGACGCTCCTCTTCCAGAGTTCGGGGCGCGTTTCATCCTCTGTCATCCCGCGGGGGCCGAGCAGCCTTCCCACGGCCGGCCGACGGACCAGCTTCAGCCCCCATCCGCTCGTACGCCTGGATGATGCGCTGCACCAGCTCGTGCCGGACGACGTCCTGATCGGAGAAGTAGACGAACGCGATTCCGGGGATTCCGGGCAGCATTTCTCGGATGTGGTTCAGGCCGGACATCTCCCCCCGCGGCAGGTCCGTCTGCGTGATGTCCCCAGTGACCACTGCCTTCGATCCGAAGCCCAGACGGGTGAGAAACATCTTCATCTGCTCGGGAGTCGTGTTCTGAGCTTCGTCGAGGACGATAAAAGAATCGTTCAGCGTGCGTCCCCTCATAAAGGCAAGAGGGGCCACCTCAATCGTCCCCTGCCCCACCAGCCGCTGCACCTCCTCCAGATCCATCATGTCGTACAGCGCGTCGAACAGCGGGCGCAGGTAGGGATCGACCTTGGCCTGTACGTCACCCGGCAAGAACCCCAGTCTCTCGCCCGCCTCCAGCGCCGGACGCGTCAGGATCAGCCGCGAGGCCCGCCGTTCCTGCAGTGCCTTCACCGCCATCGCCATGGCCAGATAGGTCTTGCCCGTGCCGGCGGGACCGATCGCGAACGTCAGATCGGCGCGCGCGATCGCATCCACGTATTCCCGTTGGGTCTGCGTGTGGGGCTTGACCGGCTTCCCCCGGTTGCTGACGAGCACGACATCGGTGAAGAGCACATCCGCGGCTTCGGCATTCCCTTCGGCCACCACGCGCGCGGCATACTCCACCTCGCCGGCGGTGATTGGATGGCCCATCCGGATGAGCTTCATCAGCTCGTTCAGGAGTTCCGTGGCCCGGGCAACTTGCTCCCGCGTCCCGCGTATGCGGATCTCGTTGCCTCGCGCCCCAATGCGTGCCCCGACCTGGCGCTCGATCAGCCGCAGGTTCTCATCGCGGCTTCCCGCCAGCGCGACTGCCTCGTCACTATCAGCGAGAACGACCTTGGTTTCTGAAGCTTCGTCCACTCCCATCCCTGGCCCGCCCCAATCACCGGCCACAACATCCGCTGCCTCTGAGATCGGCTCGGCGGCCCGCGGACTTCTGGCCTCACGGGGCAATGGCAATGGCTGGACCTACTTCCTGGTCCCCGCCCTCTCGACCTCCAGGCCCAGCCATCCAACCGTTCCCCTCACTTCCGGGCGGAGCTTCTCTTCCGCTATCACTCCCCGCGCCGTCTCGCCGCCCGACGGCTGCGTCGAATGGCCGCTGCAAGCAGTCTGCGGCGCTTATCGCTGGGCTTCTCATAGCGCGAGTGGCGTCTGGCAGACTCCAGTACGCCGTGCTGATGAAGCTCGCGCTTGAACCGCCTTAACGCGTTCTCTAGTGATTCATTATCACGGATTTCAATTGTCATACACTCTCCCCCCTTTCTCTCACTTGACTACTTGGGGCGCGGAGAGCCCCGGCCAGGCGAAGCAGACTAGCACGTCCCGCCAGTCCCAGTGCTACTTCCGGATGCCGAAACACGCTTCAAGGCGGCCTCAGCCGCCTCGCGGTTCGACAGAAGGTCAACTCTCAACGAGATTGACCAGTTGCGATTATAGCAAGCCCCCGGCCCGCTTGTCAAATCACGCCCCCGGGCCGTCCTGTCTCAACCTGCACCCGCCCCGCAGTCTATTTGACCGGTCGGCCCGCCGCGCTACCCCGGCGGCCCGGCCGCCAACAGGGGAGTGCCGAGCAGAAGGGCGGCGAGTGAGAACACAAGAACCGCACCTTGTCTCCTCATGGTGCCGGCTCCGCCTCGTCCCATACCCGAAACCATTCATCGAATAGTGTCAGCTCCTCCCATACTATCGGCTCCTCCGCCGAGTAGCGCGTGGCCAATGCTTCGTCGAGGGTCCGCTGCTCGTCGGCCGACAGCATCGGCGGCCATTCGTTGCAGTAGACCGCATGGATTCCGCCGGCGAGGTTCTGGGCGGCCAATCCAGCCGCGCTCCGCAGGTCCTCGGCTGTGGCCTCGCGCGGTGTATGGACCGTCGCCAGTTGATCCCCGAAGAGCTCGCTGTGAACCAGCACGGTCGAAGTCGCCAGTCGTTCCTCCAGGTGCTCGCACTGAGCCAGCACGATCTCCGGAATGCGCGCCCGGAGGTCCTCCATTTCCTGGACAGTGAGAGCGCCCTTCAGAATGGTTGTTGTGGGAGCCGATTGGGCCAGCACCACAGGGTGGTATCCGTAGAGGAAGAGGCCGGCGGCAATCGCCTTCCCCGCTTCCTCCGGGTCCTCGATCATCGGCGCGAGCTCCGCGACCAAGTCCCGCTGCAGCAGAAAGAACAACTCTGCGACCTGGCCCCCGACCTGGTCCCGTAGCCTCAACCATTCATCCTCGTCGCCGTATACCACGCCTGCTTTCGGGCGCGGTCTCGTGAGATAGTCCTCTAGGTTGTAGAGATTCATCCGCACGTCACGGCGGAGTTCCAGGTCGTGTGGTGGCCGGCTCGGTGTGTAGCTGCCGATTTCCGGCAACATGCAGCGTTCCACAATAGAGAACTCCTGCATGGTGAGGGGTTCGTGGACCAGGTCCTTGGCCCCCACCACAAGCTCCTCCCGCGGGCCGGCGATCGCTTCCGGTGCGAGCGCATCTCCGCACTCCTCGATCAGCCAGGTTTCCCAGAGGTCACCGATCCTTTCCGCCTGCTCTTCGACAGTCCGTGGGAGTCCTGCTGCCATCGCCGTGGGCAGCGCCAGCACCGCCCACAAGCCGACTCCGATCAACACTACCGCAAGACCGACTCCGATCAACAGCATCCCACGTTTCATGCTGTCCTTTCTCCTTGGCCCGTGCCTGGGCGCGCGTCCAATTGTCCTCCCCCCCGGCTCAGAAAGTCAACCCCGGAAGAGGCGCCTTGGGCTGCTCGTCGACAGCGTGATATGTTTCCTTGGAGGAGCAGCAATTGTGGCCCCCAGGCGGGCATGGGGCGGAAATCGCCTGAGGGCGCTGCTGGCGCAGAACACGCTGATGATTTGAGAGGCCTCGGCCGCGCTCCTGGCGGCCGCGCTAGGCCGTCCTGTCTCAACCTGCACCCGCCCCGCAGTCTATTTGACCGGCCGGCCCGGTGCGCTACCCCGGCGGCCACCCCATGCCCCCCCCCCCAAGCAGATGGAAATGCACGTGGTCCACCGACTGCCCCGCATCCGGCCCGCAGTTTGCGACCAACCGGTAGCCTCGATCAGCCAGACCTTCTGATTCTGCCACTCGCACGGCCACTCGTACGATGTGGCCAAGGATGGCTTCGTCCCCCTGCGAGACTATGTTCAGCGAAGCCATATGCCTCCGGGGAATCAGCAGCACGTGTGGCGGCGCCTGAGGGTTGACATCCCTGAACGCCACCACCATCTCGTCTTCGTGCACCACGGTGGCCGGCACCTCGCCGGCGGCGATACGACAGAATATGCAGTCTCCACTACGCGAAGATTCCGCCATATTGCCTCACCTCTTCTCTCTCGCCGCCTGAGACTGTCTCAGCTACTCGCGCAGCCATCGTCGAGATCGAATACCCGGCGCGCGTTCTCCGCCGTCACTTCCTCCATCTGCCGTCTGGACCTGCCCGAAGCTTTGGCCGCACACTCCGCGATGATCGGCAGATTGGCCGGCTCGTTGTCTCGGCCGCGCTTCGGCTCGGGTGCCAGATACGGGCAGTCTGTCTCCAGCAGAATGCGATCCAGTGGGACCTCGGCGATGACCGCCCGCAGCTCCTCCGCCCGCTTGTAGGTCAGCATCCCGCCGAACCCGAGCGTCATCCCCAGGCCCAGCGCGCGTTCCGCCTGCTCCCGGCTGCCGTCGAAGCAGTGCCAGACGAGCTTCAGGTCCCCGTGTGCAGAGAGGACCTCCAGCAGCGCCTCCTGCGCTTCTCGACAGTGCACGATCACCGGCAGGTCCATCTCGCCTGCCAGCTCCAGGTGCTCCCGAAACGCCGCCATCTGCGCTGATCGAGGCGACAGGTCCCGGTCGAAGTCCAGGCCTGTTTCGCCAATCGCCACCACTCTGTCACGTTTCGCCAGGCCGCGCAGGCATCCCAGCGCCTCCCGTTCGACCGTGGCCGCCTCGTGGGGGTGCACGCCCACCGCCGCCCACAACCCCGGATGCTCCTCGGCCAGTTCCACTGCGGCCCTGCTGCTCGGCAGATCGTACCCCACCACGATCATCTGGGCTATCCCGGCCCCCCGTGCGCGGGCCAGCACCTCGGCCAGACGCCGGCGGAGACGCGGATGGTTCAGGTGGGTGTGGGTGTCTACGGAGCCGTCCAGTGCCTCAGCCTCGCCCGTCGGCCGCCCGATCGGCACTCCCCGGCTGGACGTCCCGGAGCGACCCGGCCTGTCTCACATCAACCACCATCCGCAGGCCATCGCGGTCCGAGCCGTAGTAATCACGAAGAACGCGCGCTCGTCGGAACCCAACCGCCTCATAGAGCGATTGCGCCGCCCCGTTATCCACCTCTACCTCCAGATCGGCCTCCTCCACTCCGTGCTCGGCCAGGTGCTCGAGCGCGCGCGCCATCAAAGCCCGACCCGCCCCCTGGCGGCGATGCGGTGGGTCGACAGCGATTGAGGTGATCCCACCCCGCCGCGAGCCAAGCCAACCCAAGCCCATCCTCACCAGCGCGTACCCGACGACCTCACCATCCTCGTTCTCGGCCACGAACGAGTTCTTCCTGTCCCGGAACAGATGGGCCACAAAAGTGGTGGTGCTGGATCCGCCCGCGCGGAAGGAGGCGCGCTCTACCCGCAATATCCGCGCCAGGTCGCACAGCTTGAGGTTTCGCACCCTCATCCCGTTACCATCCTCACCGCACTCACATCTCCGGCCGTCACCCTCTTCTTCTCGCTCCCGCACCGTAGCACCAGCGCCCCTCCTGCGTCAATGCCGTCGGCTCGGCCGCGGACGATACTCTCTCCCGCGGCAACAGAGACGTCGAGGCCGACCAGGACGTCCCGCGCACGATAACGCGCGACGATCTCCTCTCCTTCTCCGACGATCCCCGGCCACATCTCTTCCAGCTTCTCCAGTATCCGCGCGGCGAGAGCTTCCAGTCCATGCTCTCGCCCGGTTTCCTCCCACAGCGACGTCGCCGTTCCTCTGATCTCTTCCGGCAGATCGTGGGCCGATATGTTCACATTCAGCCCCACGCTCAGCACCGCGGCGGCAACTCTCGTCCCCCGCGTCTCTGATCCCACCAGCACTCCCCCGACTTTCTTCCCCCCCAGCCAAAGGTCGTTGGGCCACTTGACTCCCACTGAACAGCCCGCCTCGGCCGACACTGCCTCCGCGGCCGCCAGTCCGAACCCGATCCCAAGCAGGCCCGCTCGCGCCGATTCGATGTCGGGGCGCGCGATCACGGACATCCACAGACCACCCTCGGGCGAGGCCCACTGCCTCCCACGGCGTCCCCGGCCCTCGGTCTGCCTCCCTGCGATGATGACCGCGCCCTCGGGGCCGCCATCCCGCAGCCACTCCTTCGCCAGGTCGATCGTGGAAGGCGTCTCCGAAACGACCCGCACCGCGCGCCCGAAGCGCTCGGTCTGGAGCATCTTCGCGAGAAGGTCCGCCGAGAACCCACCTGCGCTCACGCTACCCATCCGTGATCTCGAGGGAGAGGTCAAGCGCGGGCGCCGAATGCGTCAGCGCCCCCACTGAGATGTAGTCCACCCCACCCTCGGCCAGCTCCCGCACCGTTTGTAGAGTCACACCCCCCGAGGCTTCCGTCTTCGCGCGACCACCGATCAGCTCAACCGCGGCGCGAACCTCCGCCGCGTTCATGTTGTCCAGCATGATGACATCAGCCCCGGCGGAAAGCGCGGCCTCGACTTCCGACAGGCTCTGCGCCTCCACCTCAACCTTCACCGGATCCTGCGCCGCCTCCCGCGCCCGCTCGACCGCCTTCGCGATCCCTCCGGCAGCCTGAATGTGATTGTCCTTTATCAGAACACCATCGAAAAGACCCATTCGGTGGTTCCCCGCCCCACCCGCGCGTACCGCGTACTTGTCCAGGGCGCGCAGTCCCGGAGCGGTCTTGCGCGTGTCCACGACGCGCGCGCCTGTGCCCTCCACCGCGGCCGCGTATTGAGCGGCGAGCGTGGCTATACCCGACATGCGCTGGAGGAAGTTGAGCGCTGTCCGCTCTGCTGTCAGAATCGGCGCGATGGCACCCGCGAGGCGCGCCACCACCGTTCCCGCCTGGACTCTCTCGCCGTCACGCGCCGCGTGCTCGAAGGAAATCGCACGATCGACGGCGTGAAACGTCGCCTCCGCCACCGCCAGGCCCGCCACCACGCCTTCGGCCTTGGCGAGAATCTCCGCGCGGCACCGCCTCCCGGCGTCAACCAGGGCGGCGGTCGTGATGTCGCCTGTCCCCACATCCTCTGCCAGCGCACGCGCCACGATCTCCCTCACCACCGACTCTGGAAGGGCCGCCATCGCTAGATCACTGCCAGCATCCGTTCGATTGCGCGTCGCGCCTTCGCCGCGACCTCCGCCGGCACCTCCACCGGATGACGCATATCCTCCAGCGCCCACATCACCTTTTCGAGTGTGATCAGCTTCATGTTCGGGCAGGTAGTGAGCGGGCTGATCTGAATGAATGCCTTGTCGGGATTCTCCTTCTTCAGCCGGTGGATGAGCCCGACTTCTGTCCCCACGATCACTTCCCGCGCCGCCGCCTCCCTCGCCCACCGTATCATCTGCCCCGTGCTCAGCACTTCATCGGCCAGGTCGATCACATCCGGCGTACACTCGGGATGAGCGATCACCACTGCCTCTGGATGCTGGTCCTTGAGCCGGTGAATGTCGTGCGCCAGTATGCGCTGGTGGGTAGGACAGTAGCCCGGCCACAGGATGATCTCTTTCTCCGTGTGCCGCTGCGCCCAGAGCCCCAGATTCTTGTCCGGCAGGAAGAGCACGCGTTCCTCAGGCAGGGTCTCGATCACTTTCACTGCACTGGCAGAGGTGCAGCAGATATCGACCTCCGCCTTCACGTCGGCCGTGGTGTTCACATAGGCGACCACCGGCACACCCGGCAGCTCCTCCTTTCGCTTCCTCACCGCCTCCACCGGCGCCATGTCGCACATCGGACAGCCCGCGAGAGGATCCGGTATCAACACCGTGCGCTCCGGGTTGAGGATCTTCGCCGTCTCCGCCATGAACGTCACCCCGCAGAACACGATGCCCTCGGCCTCCACCTCAGTCGCCCGTCGGCTCAGCTCCAGCGAATCCCCGACGAAGTCAGCTATATCCTGCACTTCCCCCAGTTGGTAGTTGTGCGCCAGAATGACCGCCTTGCGTTCCTGCTTCAGCTTCGCAATGCGCTCAGCCAGCTCCACCCGGGGGTCCCCTGCCGTCGTGCTCATCGCGTTATCCTATTCCTCTCGTCAACACGCACCAGCGTCACTGCCCAGCTCCGCCTCCAGCGTCATGTTCCCCTCATGTTCCTGCTCGGCTGGCCGTGGCCGGAGCCATCTTCGATTTGCAGAGGGTGATAGACATGGAAGAGGCGCCTCGCCTGGCCCCTTGATTATGACATCCTGCTCTGGGGCCTGTCAAACTTCGCGCGGCCCAATCAACACATTGTCAATCAACCGCGCCTTCCCCACAAGTGCCGCCACCGCCAGCACTGCGCGTTATGCCAACCGCCTCAGCGTCGGGAGGCTGGTCTCCTGTCCATCAGCCCAGCAGGTCTTTGCGTTCATCCGCAGAGAGGTCCGCCTGCCTGGGGATAGCAGCCACGGTACCGCGATCGAGTTCCTCGTGCCGGGGAACGGCCAGCCTTGGGC
>JAUVSA010000055.1 GCA_030597345.1 Bacillota bacterium | reverse complement strand
TAGACTCGGGCGTGGGCGTGCGAAAGCGGGTATTCGGGAGATGTTGGGAGATCGTGAGCGAAGAGGTGCTGCGGGCGAACGGCACCGGAACAGTGACGTATGAGGTGACAACGCCCGCGAAGAACGTCGCGGTGATGGAGGTGCTGAGAGACAAGGAACCCCGAAGCTTCGTCAAGGGGGTGACGCTGGATCCCTGGGCCTACAGTGACCCGGGAATCTCAAGCAAGGAATTCGCAGAAACGATGGTGGAGAGATTTTCGCGCAATGGGGTCAACACTGTCTTCTTCTACGCTTATAATGTAGATGTAGGAGCTGCGTATCGCACGCGGTACCGCGGGGCATCTGTCAGCGACTGGGGCCGGAAGGACCTGTTGGCCCACCTGCTGGAGGCCTGCCACAGCCGAGACATGAAGGTGGTGGCCTGGCTCTACAGTGGGCGCGACAAGGGCATGTGGCAGCGTCACCCGGAATGGCGGGAACGCTCGAGAGATGGAAGAGCCCACAATCCACTCCGGCTGCACGCGGCGTACTTTCTGTGTCCGCGCAACCCGGAGGTGCGGCGATGGTACGCGGGGCTGCTGCGGGATCTGGGCCGGCGCTACCCGACGCTGGACGGGATCGAGCTGTGCGAACCAGTGGTGAATTGGTTTGGGACTCAAGCTTGTTACTGTGATGTATGCAAGACGGAGTTTGCGGCAGCTTGGCCTGGGGAAGCCTTGGGGGGAGATGTGTGGCGGGAGTTCCGGACGGAGGGGATGACGGGATTCCTCTCCGAGTGCCTGCGCGTGATCTCAGAGGAAGGGATAGACAGCTACGTGATGACGATCAGCGACGCGCTGGACAACGGCGCGATTCTCTCTCCGAGGCGACAAGCGGAGGAGTCCGGATTCGATCTGGAGGCGCTGCTGGATGGGCCGTACCCACCGGACTGGATCAACTTCGAGATCATCTGGCAGCAGTGGGCGGCGATCTACGGCCGAGAGGTCTTCAACAAGGAGTGGGCTGGGGAGACGGCGCAACGGCTGGTGCGCCGGACGGACGGGCGAGCGCGGGTGGTACTGCACGTAGAGCTGACGGACTTTGGCTCGGAGCGTATGACAGCGGAGGACATTGCGGCGACGATCGAACGAGTGCGGGAGGCCGGGCCGGATGGCGTCGAATGCTATCACGCGGCAGCGATTGATCGCAAGGCTGCCTGGCCGGTGCTGAGGCGCAGCTACAGGGAGCTGCCGTGACGCTCGGCCTGGTGCACGACGTGCTGCTTGGGATCTGCCTGCTCGGCACGTGGCTGGTGCTGGGCTTCCACGCTGTGTTGACGGTGGCCGGGTATTTGTACTCGCGGGAAGCGGCGAGGGGAGCGCGACAGGAGAGAGAGCCGGAGGAGTGGCCGGGGGTCTCGATTCTGGTGCCGGCGCACAATGAGGAGATCGTGATGGCCGGGACCATCGAGAGCCTGCTTCACCTGGACTACCCGCGGGACCGGATGGAGATCATCGTAATCGACGATTCGTCTACCGACCGGACGCGCCGGGTGATCGAGCACCTGATGGCAACTGACCGGCGAGTGAAGCTGGTTGCGGTGCCGCCGGGGCTAGGGGGCAAGGGGAAGTCGCACGCTCTGAATCTGGCACTGCTGCATGCTTCTCATGAGTTGCTGGCGGTGTACGATGCAGATAACTCACCGGAGCCGATGAGCCTACGTTATCTAGTGGCGGAGCTGATCGGGGACGAGCGGCTGGCTGCGGCAGTGGGGAAGGTTCGGACGCTGAACCGGGCGACCAACTTCCTGACGCGGTGCATCAACATAGAGTTCATCAGCTTCCAATGGGTCGTTCAGGCGGGTCGGTGGCGGCTTTTTGGCCTTGCTTCTCTACCGGGAACGAACTACGTGATTCGGCGGGAGGCGCTGGAGCGCGCCGGAGGGTGGGATCCTACGGCGATCGCGGATGACGCGGAGCTGACGGTGCGGCTGAGCCAGGAGGGACATCGGATAAAGTTCGTTCCGTACGCGGTGACGTGGGAGCCGGAGCCGCAACACTGGGGAGTCTGGCTGCGGCAGCGGCTGCGATGGGCGCGGGGAGGGACGTACGTGGTGCGCAAGTTTCTTCCGCGAGTGGGCCGCCTGCGGCGGCGGGATCTGTTTCTGGAAGTGATGCACCTGGTGACGATCTACCATTTCTTCTTCGTGATTCTGATTCTGTCGGACTTGATCCTCGTGTCGGGATTGATAGCTAGGTTCAGGGTGGGTGCCATGGACAACCCGCTGATGGTGCTGTGGGCGCTGGCGTTTGCCCTGTTTCTGCTGGAACTGGCGATTGCGCTGGCGATCGAAAGAGAGCACACGCCGCTGAATCTGCTGGTGGCGGCAGTGATGTACTTCACCTACTGCCAGGTGTGGATATACGTGTGTGCTAGGGCCCATTACCTGGATGTGGTAAGACAAGAGAAGCTGCGCTGGGAGAAGACGGTGCGGGTGCCGGAGCCAGGGCGGGGAACTGTTGCCAGCTAAGCATACTTGGATGGTGTGAGAATGGGTGTTGAGTTCGATTTGGCGAAGGGACTGGCGCTGTTCCTGGCGGGACTAGTTGTGGCGGCCGTGATGCTGCGGCTGCTGCTGCGGTGGCGCTATGCGACGATGCTGAGCCGGGCGCGTCAGATTGCGCGGGGGCTGCGGACTCCGGCGAGGACGCTGGCGGCGGTGGAGGAGCAGTCGTCTGCGGTCGAGGAGTTGATGGAGTTTCCGGACGGCAGGGCTGCGGCCGCGGCGGCGCGGGAGCTCCTGAAGGAGAATGACGCCACCGTCAGGTCGGCGGCTATCGAGGTGCTCCGGGAGATTCGGGCAATCGACCTGTGGTCTCGGGACTTGCGCCGGGGGGGATATCGTGCGAAGTTGCACGCGATCGAGGCGCTGGGAGAGATCGGCGACGAACACGCCGTCGAGGAGCTGCTAGAGGCGCTCGGGGAGGACGATCCGGACGTCGCGCGGGCTGCCTCCTACGCGATCTTGGCGCGCGATCCGGACTATGCTTGCGAGCGGCTGGCGGAGGCGCTCTCCTCCCCTCGCCGCCGGCTGGCAGAGACGGCCGCGGCGACGCTGGTGCGTATGGGTGGGGAGGCGGTGGAAGCTCTTGTGAGCCAGTTGACCAGTGCGAATGCGCAAGCGCGCCGCTTGGCAGTCGAGTCGCTCGGGAACATCGGTGAGGGAACGGTCAAGGAGCTGCTGCTGCCGCTGTTGGGAACGGAGCCCGAAGCGGATGTGCGGTCGGCGGTGGCGGAGGCACTGGCGCGCGTAGACGGGGAGGAGGCGTCAGAGGCACTGCGCCGGATGGCTCGGTCCGATCCGGACTGGTTTGTGAGAGCGCGCGCGCACTCTCTCCTGGCGGAGACTGAGGCGCCGGAGGCGACTTCCTTTCTGCTCGAATCACTCTCTGAGATTGAGCCCGATGAGAGGCAGCTCTCGGAGGAGGACGACGCGGTCGAGCACGTCACCGAAGGCGCGCCTCGGATACGGTCTGCGATCATTGCGGGGCTGCGACTGCTGGGGCTGACGGAAGAGGAAATCGCTGCTGCTGAGCGGGGCGCGTCGGATGCCGCACCGGGCGCGGAGGCCGAGGCGCTGGAGGATGCCTCAGAAGCGCTGGCCGCGCTTAGGGATCGAGATGTGCCTCGGCGGGCGGATGCTGCTCGACGGCTGGCCGAGATCGGCTGCTCGGCCGCGCCGGCGCTGCGGCAGGCGCTGCGGGATCCCGATCCCTTGGTGAGAGCCGAGGCGGCCCGCTCGCTGGGACGAATCGGGGCGAGGGACAGTGTGGACGCGATTGCGAAGGCGCTGCGGGATCCAGACGTAAATGTCCGGCTCGCGGCATCGACCGCGCTGCGGGCGATCGTGACGCAGGAGGCGGCGCGGGAGCTGAGCGACTGAGAAGGGCAGAGCGGGCCGTGCTCGCCGCGGGTCTCACTCAGCGGCCGGGCCGAGGAACTGCTCGATCTGATCCGCGGTCGGCAGGGATGGGATCACTCCCCGCCGGGTACAGGTGAGGGCCCCCGCTGCGTTGGCGTAGGTGAGGATCTCTCGCAGCTTGGGCTCGGGGAGCCTCTGGCCGCGGGGAGCGTACATGAGCTGAGAGAGCATGGCGGCGACGAAGGCATCTCCAGCACCGAGGGGATCCTGTACCTCGACCTGAAATCCCGGCAGCTCGCCCCGGGACTCTCCGTCATCGTAGTAGCAGCCGCGCTCTCCCAGCGTAACTACCACGAGATCGGGGCCTTCCACCAGAATGCTGCGCGCGCCGGCCTCGAAGTCGCTGGCGCCGGTGATGAACTCCCACTCCTCGTCAGCGCAATGAACGACGTGCGCGACGGACATCGCCTCCCACATGCGGCCTCTAGCTTCCCGCGGATCATCCCATAGGGTCGGGCGCCAGTTGGGATCATAGGAGACCAGCAGGCCGGCCTCGCGGGCCAGGAGCGCGGCGTGCATGGTGGCCTCCCGAGCGGGCGAGCGGCTGAGGCTCACCGACCCGAAGTGGAGGAGGCGGGCCGATTCGAGATACCCCCGGTCGACCTCCTCTGCCGTCAGGAGCATATCGGCCCCGGGATTCCGGTAGAAGGCGATGTCCTTATGTCCGTCGCTGCGAGTGGCAACGAAGGCGAGGGTCGTGCGGGCGGCTGGCGCCACTCGGAGGAGCTGCGTGTCGACCCCGGCGGCGTCCAGAGTGCGGTGGAGAAACTCGCCGAATGGATCGTGGCCCACCTTGCCAATGAATCCAGCGCTGACACCGAGGCGGGCCAGGCCGACCGCAACATTGGCGGGAGCGCCGCCGGCGGTCCCGGCAAAGCTGGGGAGCTGGGCCAGGCTCACGTCCTTTTCGATAGAGACGAAATCGATGAGCAACTCGCCGAGGGTGACGGCTTCGGGCATAGTCGGACCTCGCCAACGCGCTTGCGGGGCGGGCCTCCCGCCCCGGCCGGTTCGTTCAGGTAGTCTGCCCAGAAGTTTGCCGAAGGAACTCCGTTACCTCTTGGCGGAATAGGTGGGGGCATGTGTTCGTCTTATCGAGAGACGACACGAAAGTGGACGGGAGCGAAGCGCATGAAGCGGGTGAAGTTCGGAATCGCGCTGGTGCTCGTGGTGGTAGTTGGCTTTGGGCTGTGGTCGCGGAGTCGCCGCAGCCACGGCTCTGATCCACATGAACGCCAAACCGTGACTGTCGAGCGAGGGCGAGTGGCACTAACGGTGTTCGCCGATGGCGTGCTGCAGCCGCTGACGACGGTAGCCGTGAAGTCATATGCCGGCGGGCCGGTGGACGTGCTGGCGGTGGAAGTGGGCGATGCTGTGGAGGAAGGTGATCTCATCGGCAAGATCGATCCCACCGATAGTTTGACCGCGTACAACCAGTCCGTTGCCTATCTAACGGCAACTCAAGCGCGGCTGCGCCAGGCGCGAGAACAGGCTCAGGTCCAGCCGACCCTGACCCGAGCGGCCATCGCACAGGCCGAGGCCGGTCACAACTCCGCGATGATGGACCTCAAGCGGCTCCAGAAGGCCACCCATCCTCAGGCTCGCGCGCAGGCGCGGGCGGCCTTGGACAAGGCGAGGGCCAATCTCGATATCGCGGAGAAGGAGCTGGTCCGGGTCAAGGGCCTAAAGGAGAGAGGTTTCGTGCCCCAGAGCGAGGTGGACAGCGGTATCAACCGCCGGGCCCTCGCGAAGGCCGAGCTGGCGTCGGTAGAGGAGCGGTGGGCCACCCTGGACGAGGAGCTGTCGGCGGAGGTGAAGTCGTCCGAGGCGCGAGTCGCACAGGCGAAGGCATCGCTCGACCGCGCGCGCGCGGACGCGGTGCAGGATCGACTTCGGGAGGCCGACGTCGCCAGCGCCGAGGCACAGGTGGCGCGGGTGGAGGCGCAGGTGGAGAATGCGCGAACGACGCTGGAGTACACAACGATCCGGGCCCCTCGAGCGGGAGTTATCCTTGACAAGTTCATCGAGGAAGGGACGATCGTCACGTCGGGACGCAGCTCGGTTGCGCAAGGCACCGATATAGTGCTGCTGGGAGATCTGACGAGGATGTTCGCGGAGGTCAGCCTCGACGAAGCGGATGTGGGGAGAGCGCGCGCGGGCCAGCAAGTGGCAATCAGCGTGGATGCTTTCCCGGATATTTGGTTTGAGGGGACGGTGACGCGCATCAACCCTCAGGCAATGACCCAGCAGAACATCACGACAGTGCTGGTGAAGGTGGAGATCGAGAACCCGGATGCGCGGTTGAAGCCGGGGATGACGGCAAGCTGCGAGTTCCTGGTCGAAGAGGCCGAGGATGTCCTGTACGTGCCGAGCCGTGCGCTGCGAGAGTCACGCGGCAGCCACTACGTGAGCATTCGACAGGGGGTCGAGATAGTCGAGCTAGCGGTGACGATAGGACTCGTGGGGGACGACCGTACGGAGATCCAAGGAGGGCTGGAGGAAGGAGCCGAGGTAGTGCTGCCCGATCTCTTCTCTGAGGATGCTACCGCGCGGATGCGGGAATGGGGGCGTCGGGCTGCGGGTGGAGGCAGCTTCGTACGACACGCAAGATAAGGGGGAGAGGCAAGATCTGTGGGTCTATGGGAATCACTCAAGGTCGCCTTTGAGGGACTCGCTACGAACCGGCTCCGGTCGGTGCTGACAATGCTGGGCGTGATCTTCGGGGTTGGCGCGGTGATCGCTGCGGTTTCCATGACTCAGGGAGCCAAGGCGGCTACGCTGGAGCAGTTCGAGCGATTCGGCACCAACGTGTTGACAGTACGGCCGGGCCAGATGCGGCGCGGGGGCGTCCACTGGGGTATGGGTTCAGAGCAGACGCTGACGTACGCGGATGCTCGAGCTATCGCCCAGGAGTGTCCGAGCGTGGTCGCGGTGGCACCGGAGGTCAATACGTCGGCCCAGATCAAGGCCGGCAACGAGAACACGAACACGCGCGTCATAGGAACCATCGAGTCGTTTCCTCAGGTGAGGAGTTTCGAACTCGCCGAGGGGACTTTCTTCACGGAGCGGGATGTGAAGAGCCGTCGCAAGGTTGCGATCCTCGGCCCGACCGTAGTGGAGAACCTATTTGGGCCGGATCGCTCGGTAGTGGGACAGCGCATAAAGGTCAACAGCATCACCTTCAACGTGATCGGCCAGTTCACAAGCAAGGGCGATACCGGGTGGCGGAACCAAGACGATCAGATAGTGGTCCCGTTAACAACGGCCATATACCGGCTGGGGGCGGGGAGCGGTGGACCGGGAAGCCCGCGCGACAGCGTGCGGTCAATCGGTGTGCAGTTCGCCGATATGAGCCTGGCAGACCAAGCGAAGTCGGAGGTGGAGGCGCTGCTGCGCCAACGCCATCGCATCGGGCCGGCCAGCGAGAGCGACTTCTTCATCATGTCCGCGGCCGATATGATTCAGGGAGCGATGGAGGCCAGCCGGGTGATGACGCTGCTGTTCGGATCGATTGCGGCGGTTTCGCTGCTGGTGGGTGGCATCGGCATCATGAACATCATGCTGGTATCGGTGACGGAGCGGACCCGCGAGATCGGGTTGCGCAAAGCGATGGGGGCGACCCCGCGCGATATCCTGCTGCAATTCCTGATCGAGTCAACGGCCCTGAGCTTGATTGGCGGCATTGTCGGAGTTCTCCTGGGCGTGGGGCTCTCGTACGCGCTGCGGGCAATCGGACTCAACACCGCCGTTTCCTTGCTCTGGGTCGTGGTATCCTTCTCGTTTGCCGCCTTCGTGGGCATCTTCTTTGGGCTGCTCCCGTCCCGGAAGGCGGCTCTGCTCGATCCTATTGAGGCACTTCGCTATGAATGAGGGAAGAGTGAGAGATAAGACAGGCAGGCATGTATGGGCGACAGTGGCAATCGCCGTCCTACTCGCGGCGACCAGATTGGCGGCTGGTGCGGAGCTGCCGGAAGCAGTGGGACTGGCGCCGGATCGGCCACTCACACTGGAGGAGTGCACGCTCATCGCGCTCCAGCGCAACCCCGACCTCACCGTGTCCGAGCAGGCGGTGGTTGGCGCGCGCGCGGGGCTGACGCGAGCGCGCAGCAGCTACTATCCGCGGCTTTCGTTGGATCTCGTCGAGGGGATCACCAGCAAGTCCTCGTTCCTCTCGCTGGGCGGCGGAACGTTTGAGTTTGGCGGAACCACTCGGCGGGAGGATCTCGATCTGGCTGCGCGTCAGACGGTCTGGCGCCGCGGGCGCAAGGAGAGCGTGGAGGAGAGCAAGTATTCGCTGCGGGCGACTGAGTTCTCGCTCACGGCTGCCACTCAGGCGCTGGTGGACCAGGTTGCGGCCAACTACTACGCAGTGCTCGCGTCCCAGCAACTGGTAGGAGTGGCAGAAGCAGGCGTGGAGTCGGCTCGCCGCCATCTCGAACAGGTGGAGGCACGGGTCGAGGTCGGGGCCTCGGCAGAGGTGGATGTCTACCCCGTACTGGACGACTTGGCGCGGGCCGAACTGGACCTGATCGATGCGCGGAGCAACGTGCGGCTTTCATGGGCTCGGCTCAAGAACACGATGGGGGTCCCGCCGCACACGAAGCTGCAACTCGCGCCGGCGACGACTGCGGAGGAGGAATCCATTCCTTGCCTCGAAGAGGCTATTGGCGCCGCGCTGGAGAGCCGGTCGGAGCTGATGGCCTCTACCGCTTCTGTGGGGGCCAGCCGGAGCGCGCTAAGGCGGGCGAACATAAACCGCGGCCCCATGGCGGAGATAGCGGGGCTGTACGCGCAAGGATATACTGACTGGGAGGCGCGCGCACCGTCCTGGAACTTGCTGCTGAGCATTTCGTGGCCGCTTTTCGACGGTTACGCCACCAGGGCCGACCAGATCGCGGCGGGGGCAGGTCTGGCGCGTGCTGAGGCCGGCCGGCAACGTATGATAAACCAAGTGGCACTGGAGGTGGAGAGCGCGCTGGTAGAGGTGGAACGGTCCCGGGAGCGCGTAGCAGCAAGCGCGAAATCGGTTGCGGCGGCGGAGGCACGGCTGGCCGCTGCTGAAGGGAAATACCAGCAGGGGGTCGGGATTCTGATCGAAGTAATCGACGCGCGGGTTGCTGCGACCTCGTCTCGGGCTAACCAGGTGCGAGCCGAGTACGATTACCAGACGGCCTTGGTCGGGCTGAAGAGGGCATTGGGGAGGTTGGCCGTTCCCGAAGACGAGAGCCGAGGGTCGGATCAGCTGTGATCGAAGCCATTGACCTATGCAAGGAATACCGGATGGGGACGCTAACCGTAGCGGCGCTGCGGGGCGTGACGCTGCGAGTGGAGGCCGGGGAGTTTCTGGCCATCATGGGGCCGTCGGGGTCGGGGAAGTCTACCTTCATGCACTTGGTCGGCTGTCTGGATCGACCTACCTCGGGGATCTGCCGGTTGGATGGGATGGAGACGTCCGAGCTGAGCGAGCACGAACTGGCGGGGGGCCGTAACCGACAGGTGGGTTTCGTCTTTCAGACCTACAATCTGCTGCCTCGAGCCAGCGCCCTTCGCAATGTAGAGCTGCCGCTGGTCTACGCGCGGGCGAGCGACCGACGGGAGAGAGCGGAGGCTGCGCTTGCCAGCGTCGGTCTGTCCGACCGGGCACATCACAGGCCGAGCGAGCTGTCCGGAGGGGAACAGCAGCGGGTGGCCATCGCCCGGGCGCTGGTGAACAATCCAGCCATAATCCTTGGTGACGAGCCGACGGGCAACCTAGCCACCGCACAGGGCCGGGAGGTAATGGCGATCTTCGAGCGCCTGAACCAGGAGGGAAAGACGATCCTCATCGTGACTCACGAGCTGGACATAGCTCGCCATGCCCGGCGCATCGTGTATTTCCGCGATGGCTTGGTCGAGAGAGAGGAACTGGCCAGTTGACAC
>JAUVSA010000310.1 GCA_030597345.1 Bacillota bacterium | reverse complement strand
GGCGAAATCCGCTGGGTGCTCTTCCACTTCATGGCCGCGCGGGCAGGAGAACTGGACCTCACCGCGCACGTGACCGCGGCAAATGTGTCGACGCCACAGAAGCTCCAGATCAGCGGCGAGGTCGTGCCCTGAGACGGGCGCGCCCGTGCTCGCCCCGGGGAGACTCTCCTTGAACCCCGGCAGAATCGACCTCCACGTACACACTACCGCCTCAGACGGGACACTTACCCCCGCCGAAACCGTGCGAGAAGCCGTTGCGCGCGGGGTAAGACTGCTGGGGATAACAGACCACGATTGCACCGACGGCATTCCCGAGGCACTGGATGCTGCCGAGGAGCTGGAGATCACGCTCGTCCCCGGGGTCGAGCTGAGCGTGGGCTCGGACGAGACTGAGGTCCACGTGCTCGCCTACTTCATGGACATCGCGGATGCCGCGCTGCAGGAGGCGCTGGCGAAACTGCGCGGCGCGCGCGATGTGCGAAACGAGCGGATTCTGGCGCGTCTCCGCGAGCTGGGAGCGCGCTTGGACATGGCGCGCGTGCGACAGATCGCGGGCGACGGCTCCGTTGGCCGGCCCCACATCGCCAAGGCATTGGTCGAAGCAGGTCATGTTTCCTCAGAGGGAGCGGCCTTCAGGCGCTATCTGGCCAGGGGCAAGCCTGCCTACGTGGGCCGGGAGCGACTCGGCCCCGCTGAGGCGAGCAACCTGATCCGGGACACCGGCGGTATCCCCGTGCTGGCTCATCCCGCAAAGATCGGGCCGAGGCTGGCGATTGAGGGGATCATCGACCAAGGCATGGCCGGGGTGGAGGTGTTTCACTCGGACCACGACGCGAAGGATGTCGAGCTGCTCATGAAGATCGCCAGGGAACGGGGACTTCTGATCACAGGCGGCACTGATTCGCACGGCCCGCATTCGGATCGTCCGCGGCTGATTGGCTCCCTCGACATTCCCGAGTGGGTGGGAGAGGAACTGCTGGCGCGCGCACCGCGCTGCTGGACGGAGCAGCGATGAACGACCTGCCGGCTGCGACCGCCGACGCGCTGCGCGGACTTCCTCCCGAACTCATCGTCTTCATCATCTCCGCCCTGCCGATCTTCGAGATCCGGGGAGGCGCAATCGCAGGACTCGCACTCGGCCTTCCGGTGTGGCGGGTGCTGCTCTTCGG
Source organism: Bacillota bacterium (assembly GCA_030597345.1). Taxonomy (GTDB): domain Bacteria; phylum Armatimonadota; class Hebobacteria; order Hebobacterales; family Hebobacteraceae; genus JAUVSA01. Next base: position 1,617 of record JAUVSA010000310.1, on the reverse strand, counting down.
CTTCCTCGGCAACATCGCATCGGTCACTCCCATGCTGCTCTTCCTGGAGCCCCTGTCGAAGTGGCTCCGCCGGAATCGGCTGGCGGACCGGCTGCTGCACTGGCTCTTCGCACGTGCCGAGCGGAGCGCCCAGAAAATCAACCGCTGGGGGCCGTGGGGATTGGTGATGTTCACCGCAATACCCCTCCCCGTTACCGGCGCGTGGACGGCGACTTTCGCCGCCATTCTCCTGGGCATACGACGCTCCCGGGCGATTCTCTCGATCTATCTCGGGGTCTTCATCGCCGGCATCGTAGTCTCTATCATCACACTCGGCGGGATCGCCGGTGTTAGGGCTCTGTCCTCTGCCCCCTGAGCGCTATCTCGCCTATGCCAGGCGGCGCCCAGGTGTCTGATGCCGACCCTGGTCCCACAGCGCCTACGACAGCACCTGCTTCGTCGTCTTGAAATGCACTTTTGCCACCCGACGCAGCAGCTCTTCTCCGCCCTTTCTCACCACCTCGCGTCCCGCCGGAATCACGTGAGTGGCGCCGCGGGGGAGGTCCACGCCGATCTCGGCCGACAGGCGTTCCATCGCCCGGATGAACGCCGCTCTCGCCAGGACAGATGCCGCCGCCACCGCCGGGTCATCCTCCGCTCGCACCCGCTGCACCAGGCGTATCTCGCGCCCCCGCTTCATGAGCGCCCCCCGCAGGTAGCTCTCGTCTCCAAACTTGTCGGTCACCGCCAGCTCACACTTGACTCGGCCCAGGACGTCCTCGATCGCCCGCGCGTGCGCCCAGGCAAGCATCAGATTGAGATTGCCCATCTTCTCATGCAGTTCGTTGTATCGGCCGGGCGGAATGAGCACCACCTCGTAGTCCGGGCAGATCTGCTTCGCCGCCTTCTCGAGTTCCCAAAGCCGCGACGTCGCCACCTTCTTGGCGTCTCTGATCCCTGCCTGGGGGAGCCGCATCAGCGCAACATCATCGGCGTAGGCGGCGGCCACCGCGAGGGGCCCGAAGTAGTCCCCCTTGCCGGCCTCATCGGTGCCGATGTGCGGACAGGTGGGGATCTCGGATACAGCCATCCGGGCCTCCGGCGGCGGCCGCCCTTCGGGCGAGCCGGGAAGTGAACGAATGCTTCACGCGGTGCGGCCGGGCCGACTGAGCACCGGCCATGAGTCGCCTCTTCCGCCTATAGAGCGATGCCCTGGCTCGCGCCCGCTTTGACTTCGCCCAGCGGGAACTTGCAGAGCGGGTTCTCGCAGACCGCGCTCCCCTTCGGGCTCGGAAGACCGCACCTCCGACACACGTCCCAATACGGATCGTCTGGAAAAAGGTAATACGGCCGAGAACGCTGCTTGCGCGAAGTGTTCTCGAGCACGATCTGTCTTCGGTGTTCCTGCGGATCGTCCCAGTGCGCTGTCCACCAATCCCAGTCCCGATTGACAATCCTCTGGTGTAGGGCGACGTCCTTATGCTTGCTCAGCGCGTACTCCAGGGCCGGGAAAAGCTTCTCGAAATCCATCACGTGCTCAGAGCACCGGTAGTACATCCTGGTCACTCGGTGCGGGACGTCCTCGAACTGGTCGGCCTGCCGGAAGCGCTCGGCCGCACGCCACGGCTCGTGAGCCCG
>JAUVSA010000094.1 GCA_030597345.1 Bacillota bacterium | reverse complement strand
GCCGTAGAACAACCTGCCCATGGTCGCCTCTCTTCCCAATCCACCTGTGGGGGAGGTTCCGACGCTGCGGAAGCGAGTTCCTGCTCACGCGAGGCGCCACTGGAGCCGCGGCAACGGTGCAACGGGATCACCCTCGGCGGAAGCTGAGAAGTCAAGGGTGTCAAGATCCCCCCGGGGATTCTAACCCGCTACTACAGCAATGCCCTGGTCGTTTCCCTTAACACGCAAAGGCGACGGCCTGTCCGCCGTCGCCTCATCAGTTTCTGGTGCCGGGACCCAGATTTGAACTGGGGACACCCGGATTTTCAGTCCGGTGCTCTACCAACTGAGCTATCCCGGCACCCAATCGTCGTCTTCAGTTCAGGTATACTAGCCTCTGCTGTAAGCTCTACCAACTGAGCTATCCCGGCACCCGATCGTCGTCTTCGGTTCAGGTATACTGGCGTCCGCTGTAAGCTCTCCCAACTGCGCTATCCCGGCACCACATTCGCCTGGGTTGTTTTCCCTACCGCGTAAGCTCCCCCCAACCGAGCCACCCCGACACCCTACCCGAGAAAATGGCGGAGCCGACGGGACTTGAACCCGCGACCTCTGGCTTGACAGGCCAGTGTGCTAACCAGCTGCACCACGGCTCCGCACAACATCACTCTCTGGTGGGCGAAACAGGATTTGAACCTGCGACCCCTTGCTTGTAAGGCAAGTGCTCTCCCGCTGAGCTATTCGCCCGCAATCCACCCAGCTGCCTCACCTCCCACTGGTGGGCGTAGCTGGATTTGAACCAGCGACTTCTTGCGTGTGAAGCAAGCGCTCTCCCACTGAGCTATACGCCCATCACTGGTAGCCCCAGGGGAATTCGAATCCCCGTCTCCGGCTTGAAAGGCCGGTATCCTAGGCCTCTGGACGATGGGGCCACCCAACGACCGAACCTATCATGGGTGCCCGCTCGCAAGCAGGCCAGATCCTCCGGCCCGGTCCACCAACGCGATTCTATCACGCCGTTCGCGCCGCTGTCAACCTCACCGGCCACTGGGGTGTGACGGCAGATAGTGGGTCTCGTAGGAGCGACATTCTTGTCGCGACTCCGTCGGCACAGGAATGTGCCTCCTACGCTCGGCTGCCGACCAGCCACCCACACAAGACGGTCACACTCGACCACCGCTCGCGCCCCCCTCGCCCCCCCCCGCACCATCGGCACGAACGTCACCGGGATCACATCCCTCTCCCTCAGCTTCCCCCGCTTCTTCGTCAGCACATACAGCGTCTGACCCGTCCACTGCGGCCCCACCGGAATCACCATCCTCCCCCCCTCCTTCAACTGTTCCTTCAGCGGCTCCGGCACGCTCTCCGGCGCGCACGTCACGATGATCGCATCGAACGGCGCATGCTCCGGCCACCCCTTGTATCCATCTCCCGCCTTCACCTTCACATCCGCGTACCCGAGCCGCTCCAGCGTTTCCGCCGCCCGCTCCGCCAGCGACTCCACTATCTCTATCGTGTAGACGTTCGCAGTCAGTTCGGCCAGAATCGCCGCCTGATACCCGGACCCCGTCCCGATCTCCAGCACCTTGTCTCCCTCTCGCAGCTCCAGCAGCTCCGTCATCAGCGCCACGATATACGGCTGCGAGATCGTCTGCCCCTCACCGATCGAAAGCGGCCGATTCTCGAACGCATACGGCCGCTGATCCGCGGGCACGAACTCCTCCCGCGGCACCTTCCGCATCGCCGCCAGCACCCGCTCGTCCCTCACCCCATGCCGCGCAATCTGCTGCGCCACCATTTGCCTGCGCTGCTCGGCAAATGTGTCGAGCGGCTCTGCCCCTTCCTCCGCCCGACAGCCGCCCAGCCACAGGCCCGGCACCACCGCCCCCAGCACACACAACCACCAGAGGCGACTTGCCCGACTCCTCCTCGCATCGCTGGACAACTGACCCCGCATTCCAACTCACCTCCCGTACTCTATCCCTCTCTTGCCATACCACGCCTCTCCCCTCCTGCCTCTCCAACCCTACACTCCCCGCCCGCCGGCCGTTCTGAACAGGAGGGGGATCCTCAAGGGGGGAGGGTATCCCTCCCCCCTTGAATCACGCCCAGCGTCACGCCTCGCAACTAGGAGTGGGGCGGGCGGGCCTACGCCCGCCGGCCGTCTGCTGTGGTCGTTGTTGCTTCGGTAGTTCTAGTGGCTGTCTCACAAACCCCAGAACGCCTGGCCTCTAGCTCCTCTTCTGTAGGGCGGGGTCTCTGCGCCCCGCCAGGTGTCATTCTGAGCGAAGCGAAGAATCTGTTCCAGTCTCGCGAGGCTGTCAGCGCAATTGTGAGACAGCCTCTTCTACTGCCGAAGCAGTACCGCCGCCTCCCCGGTTGCCGCCCCGCGGACCCCTGTGCTATAATCCGCCCGAACCAAGCGTGAGGTGACCCAATGCCCAACTTCGACATGGCGCTCGCCGACGAAGTGAAGAAGCGTCTCGACGCCTCCTACGACGAGGTCCTCTACGGCCTCGAGCAAGGTGAGGGAGACCTCCTGCGCGCCCTCGCCGCCATCGAGCGGAAACGCCGCGAAGAGCGCGCCACCGAGCAGGGCGGTGAAGTCATCGGCAAGGCCATCGACCTTGCCAAGCAGGGCCAGCTCAAGGGCCTCAGGGTCCGCCTCGGCGAGCGCACCATCAGGGAAATGCCCCTCCCCAAGGGCATCGGCGGCGCCGTCGTCGGAGCCGTGCTCTCCACCCTGATCACCCAGCTCGTCGTCGAGCTCGTGAAGCGCGAGTCCGCCGAGCAAGATGTCCAGGAGGACGAGGACGTAGAGGCCCTGGAGTGACTCTCCAGCAGATCATCTTTGCCCTCGAACACTTCTGGGCCGGCCACGGCTGCCTCATCGAGCAGCCCTACGATGTCGAGGTCGGCGCCGGCACCATGTGCCCATCCACCGTCCTCCGAGTGTTGGGCCCTGAGCCCTGGCGCGTCGCCTACGTCCAGCCATCCCGCCGCCCCGACGACGGCCGCTACGGCGACAATCCCTACCGTCTCTATCGCCACTACCAGTACCAGGTCATGCTCAAACCCTCACCGGACGACGTGCAGCCACTCTATCTCGACAGCCTCCGCGACCTCGACTTCGACCCCAAGGAGCACGACATCCGCTTCATGGAGGACGACTGGGAGGCCCCCACCCTCGGCGCCGCCGGCGTCGGCTGGCAGGTATGGCTCGACGGTCTCGAGATCACCCAGTTCACCTACTTCCAGCAAGCAGGAGGCATCGAGCTCTCTCCCGTCTCCGTCGAGCTCACCTACGGACTCGAACGCATCGCCATGGCCATCCAGGGCGTCGATCACTTCAAGGACATCGTCTGGGGCGGCGATGGCATCACCTACGGAGAAATGTACCAGACCGCCGAGGCCGAGTGGTCCCGCTACAACTACCAGGCCGCCGACATCGACTCCGTCAGGCAGACCTTCGACATGTGCGAGCGAGAGTCCGAACGGTTGGTCCAGCTCAGCCGCCCCACCCCCGATGACGCCGAGAGCGATCCCCCCCCGGTCCTCGCCCGAAGCTGCATCATTCCCGCCTACGAGATGCTCCTCAAATGCTCTCACGCCTTCAACGTCCTCGATGCCCGCGGCGCGCTCAGCGTCCGCGAGCGCGCCACCTACGTCGGCCGCGTGCGCAACCTCGCCCGCCAGGTCGCCCGCGCTTACCTCGCCCAGCGGGAAGCGCTCGGCCACCCCCTCCTGCGGCCTAAGGTCGAGACGTGATACCCCCGTAGTCACTATCAGGACTGACCAAGCGGAACGCGGCGGCCCACCCGGCGCGGCCATCTTGCCAGAGTCACACCAGAGATCGGACACGGGAAGACAGATGAAGACAAGGCAACTCCTGCAGCTCGCGGCATTCGCCCTCATCCCGGCAATCACACCATCCCCGTCTGCTCACGCGGCCAGCACTCTCGTCTTCAAGGCCGTTACCGTTGACGGAGAGCGACGCTCCGGGCCAACAGGTCGGATCTACGCCGGACCCGACGCCATAATGACCCTCGGCGGCCACGGCTGGCGGTCGGTCACCGACGCTCGAGAGGTGGCTCGCCGCCTCAACTCCTTCGCCGAGCAGGGAATCCTCCCCCAGGACATCAAGCTCCACCGGGAGCGAAGGACCCACGTCATCACCGCCCGCGGCAAGAGAGTGCTCCAGATCGATCACAAGATGGCCAGAGTCCACCGGTCCACCCCGGGCCTGCTCGCCCGCGAGTGGGTGAAGAACCTCCAGGCCAAGTTCGGCCAGCCCTATCTCTCCGTTAGCCCCATCCTCGTCCCCATCGGAGAAAACCGCACCGCCCCGGTCAGGGGCAACCCCGTCGGCCAGCTCACCGTCCGGGCCGACACCCCGGTGGTCACCGCTGCCTACGATGCCGCGGACAGACTCGTGCGCGTCTTCGGACTGGAGCCGGGGCGCACCGAGCTCGTCGTCGCCGACGCGCACAGCTCCCTCCGCCTCCCCGTTAGGGCCGCCAAGTACGCCGCCCGCATCGCGGGCTTCCTCTCCGGCAGCGTCACCGGCAGCCCTGCCCCTTCCGAGGTCATCGCCCGCGCCGCCAAGGCCGCTGTCCGAGCAAGCCTCGCCCTCGAGCCCGGCGCCTGGGCCGCCATCCGCCCCACCATCAGGCGCGACACCCCCCTCGGCCCCGGCCGCTCGCTCTCCGTGCCGGTCCGTGTCTCAGCCGCCGGCGAGGACTACCTTTCCTACCATGCTCGGCCCACCGTCCTCGTTCAGAACCGGGTGCTCCCCCAGGAGCCCGTGGACGTGCTCCTTGTCAGCAACTCCCCCGAGCGGCTGCTCGCCCACGGACTCTGGTTCGAGGGCGCCCTCGGGGACTTCCAATCCGCCCGGCTCCTCTTTCACCACGTCAATGGCTCCGGTCACGCCGGCGACATCGTGGTCGAACTCTGGAACCTCGGCGACGAGACAGCTCGCGTCCACGTCATACATGGCCTCGGAGGCCCGACCCCCGACGAATCGTGGGCCGGACACCGCGCCGCCACTCAGTTCCTGGCCAACCGCGCCCGCGGCGCAGGTTGGGTCATCCCCATACCGCCGAACACCTCTGCTCCCGTGCTCTCCCGGCCCATCACCATTGGCGCCACCCTCAGTGGTCTTATCGAGCTGCGCGCCCTCGAGCCCGGCGGGGCCGACCTGCGAGTTCGCGTCTTCCTTTCCCCGCCCCGGGCCGAGCGCATGCCCCACCCCATCACCCAGTACTCCCCCTCCCCGTTCCTTGGCATGTGGCATTATCTCAGCCCCAGGCGCGAGTTGTCCGCGCGCTATGTCGTGGGCCGCGACTGGGCCTTCATCACCATAGGCGACCCAGCCACCCCCGGCCTGATCGAGGGGGACCACCTCGCCGGTAACTACGGCGTCATCTATGACATCACCCTGGAGCTCGACAACCCAACCGCCGAAGAGGTCCCTGTCGTCCTCTACCTCGAACCCGGAGGCGGTCCGGCCAGAGGCGCACTCCTGATAGACGGAAACCCCGTCGAGGCCGCGGTTATCGCGCGGGATTCCGAGGCCGAACTGGCGCGCTACCTGCTCGCCCCCGGCGAACGCCGCCGAGTCTTCATAGAGACCATCCCCCAGGGCGGCTCCAACTACCCCGTGCGACTCGTCGCGCGCGCAATCTAGTCCCTGCAAAGGCAATGGCCCTCTTGCTTTCGAGGAGCGCCGTACTCAGCCTGGCGATCGGCCTCTCAGCTCTCCCGTCGGTCCACGCGGGAGCGGCCGACGAGCGCGCCCCCCGCCTCCTCCACCAGACCACCTACGCCATCGTAATGGGAAACGCCCAGGCCCAGGAGTTGGCCGCTCGCGTCGGAATGGAGATCGACGCAGCCGCGCCCAGGATCGCCGGCATTGTGGGCACGGGCGACCTGCGGCCGGTGAGAGCCTACGTCTACCGCGACCGGGACGCCTTCCGTCAGGCAGTCGGCGTCCCCAGGGAGTCGACCCTGGTCGGCCTCGCCCTCCTGCCCAGCGGAGTGATCCACATCGACGGCACCGGGCTCCTCGCCTCCATCCAGAAAGTCGTTCCCCACGAGGTGGGCCACGTCATGATCTCGCGCGCAGTCGGCCCTGCTCTCCCCCAGCTGCCCCTCTGGCTCAACGAGGGTATCGCCGAGTATGTGGCCGGACAGCGGGCCGCACAGGTCGACCCGGTGGCCCTCCGCGCCGTCGGCCGCGGCTCCGCCCTCCGCCTCGCCGACCTGGACCCCGCCTTCCGCCGCCGCGACGCCGCCCTCGCCTACGCCCGGTCGGCTTCCCTCGTCAACTTCCTGGTGGCAGAGCGCGGGGAACGCGTCATCGCCGACCTCCTCGCCGCGCTCCGGGCAAGCCGCGACTTCGACTCCGCCCTCCAGCAAGCCACCGGCTTCACCTCGCCAGAGCTGGAGTCGGCCTGGCGCAGCTCCGTCGCCCGGCGCTGGCGCTGGCCGCTCTTCGTGCGCTCAGGCAGTTGGATCCTGACCATCATGCTCGTGCTCTTCTTCGTCGGGCTCGTTCGCCACCTCAGGGAGCGGCGCCGCAGGCAGGAGATGCCGGAGCAAGACTGGTAAGATTCACCCCAGGTGTACAGGAGCGATGCGTGGCCGCAGAGGCAGACACAACAGATCCCCAAGGCCGCCCCTCGGCCCGCTGGTCCGACCGTCACCCCACGGAGGCCGCTGCCGCCTACGCCCTGGCCTACCTGCTGCTCGCCTCCGGCGCCGGCCTGCTGGCCGCCGTATTGCCCTCGCCGGCCGCAAAGGCGGTCGTCGTCACCGCCGCCTGGATCGCCACCATAACCATATCTCTACTCCTCGTCCTCAGCCTCTGTCGCATTGCCATGCGGCCCCGCACGGAAGTCCTGTGGGTTTTCGCCACGACGGTCGTCTTCTGCCTCGCCCGGCCCATCGTCTTCGCCTTCCTCGGCCGTCTGCTCGGCCACCCCGCCGCCGGCAAGAGGGTCGCCGAGGCGCTCTCCTTCCTCCCCGCCCAGGAGCTCTTCGGCAACATCGCCCTCATCATATGGGCCGCCTTCCTCGGCAAGCTCGTCTCTCGCCTCATCCGCGAGGGCAAGCTGCTCCTCCCCATCGTCCTCATCGCCGCCTTGGCCGACATCATCACCGTCTACTGGGGCCCGGTGGCCCACATCACCGAGAACGTCCCGGAGGTGGCCCAGGCCCTCAGCGCCTCCGCGCCCGTCGCCCCGCCTCCCGGCGTGGCCGCCCCCATCTTGGCCGCCGTCGGCATCGGCGACTTCCTCTTCCTCGCCGTCTTCCTCGCCGCCATCATCCGTCACGCCATGGAGCCCGCCAGGACAACCTGGGCCACGCTGGCACTGATGCTCGTCGCACCCTTCGCATTCATCTTTGCGCCCGAGGGATACGGCATTCCCGGACTGCCCTTCCTCGCCATCGCCGTGCTGTGGGCCAACTGGCGACATCTCCGGTTCACTCTCGAAGAGAAGAGGGCACTCGCCTTCGCCGGCGTCCTGGTCGCGGCCTTGGCCGCCAGCATATGGGTGCTGCTGCATCGATGACTTCGTCCTGACCCCTGGAGGCACGCAACCCGTGGAGGACCACTACAACCCTCAAGAAATCGAACCCAAGTGGCAGGCCCGCTGGGCGGAACAGCAGCTCTACCGCACCCCTGAGGACGACACCCGCCCCAAGTTCTACTGCCTCGAGATGTTCCCCTACACCAGCGGCGACGTCCACCTGGGCCACGTCCGCAACTTCACCATCGGAGACGCTCTCGCACGATACAAGCGCATGCGCGGCCACAGCGTCCTCTATCCCATGGGCTTCGACGCCTTCGGCCAACCAGCCGAGCAGGCCGCGGTGAAGCGGAACAGCCATCCCGCCGAGTGGACCTACCACTG
>JAUVSA010000074.1 GCA_030597345.1 Bacillota bacterium | reverse complement strand
GAAACCAACATCGCCTTTCCCCGTCTGGCAGTCTCCAACATGTCGAACGCCGCCGAAATGGCCTACTCGATCTTCCCATACGATGTGTGGACTGGCGCGGTGCTGATTACATGGGAACCGTTTTCCAACACTCAGAAGAGCCGCATCCTGGGCTGCGAGATCTGGGCCGACGGCGAGATGGTGGATGTCGTGCTCCTGGACTTGGACCGGAAGGATTACTACATTCACATGCCGGCCGGCAGGGGACTATGGGAGATCACTTTCACCGTAGACGTTACTACCGGTGCGATCCTGGACTGGATAAGTGAGCCCTCGACGAGCGACCCTGGCATTGAGTACACGGAGGACGGCACCACCTACATATTGGCGCAGTCGGGACCAATGGCCGGGGTCGTGCACCAGTATCGACTGAGAGCGATAACCCTCGAGCAGGTGCAGGTGAGTGCTGGTGTCTACCAGTGGCAAGTGGCCACGGGCGTCGAGTTCTCCACGCCTCACATGGTTATCCCGGTTCAGACGCCCTTCACGTTCCCGATTCACGAGACATACGCGGGGTACGAGCAAGGGTCCTATGAGATATGGGATAGTACTCCGAACCCGGAGCTGTTCGGCAACCTGGCAACCTTCTACTTCTACACCCCGGTGGGGGCAGACGAGGTGATCGTCCAGGTGACGCGGGATCCGAACGTCAACTTCGATCCGGCGGCAATATACTCTAAAGTCGTGTCCTGGGATCCTAATCCTACGTTCCCTCCTCCGTTCCCCTGGCCGCAGGCGTCGATTGCTGTGGATCTGACGCAAGTGCCAGGCACGGGGGCTATCTTCTGGTGGCGAATCGGCGGCCGCACCCGCCGAGATCCTATTGCGCCCCGGCCGTGGCCGGAGACCCTGATGAATGACTACGGGTTCGTTTGGTCTCAGCGCAACATGTTCTCCCTCACGGCCATGAGCCGAGCCGATCTGCTGCACCAGGAGAGGGAAGTGCTGGAGCGATCACGCACGAGAGCGGTTCGAGTCCCCCAGCGAGCGACGGGGGAGCGGGTGCTGCGCGCCCAGTAGCGTCCCCCGCGGCCGTCTACGGCGGGGCCCCCTGGGGGCCCCGCCTTCGTGAATGTGAGAGGCCGACTCTGTCGGGCTGCGCCTAGCATCTGACACGCACATGCCGAGGGCCCGCACACACTGGACTTGCCTGCTCGTTCTCGCAGGGGCGGTCGCGCTGCTGACTGCCACTGCGCAGGCATCGCTGGTTGGCCCCAGCTTGATGATACGGGCCGATCCCTGTCGTGTCCCTGCCGACGGTGAAGCGCGTGTTGTCATCTTCGTGGAGGTCACCGACGCGTTCGGTGCGCCCGCGCCTGATGGGACAGCGGTCCATTTCGTCACCACGCTGGGCGAGATTCTGTCGCCGGTGGAGACGCTTGGCGGGCTTGCCCAGACTGTGTTGATGGCGTCTAACACCACGGGGATGGCTTTGGTGTCGGCCATCGTCGGCGGCGTCCGCAGCAGCACTGAGGTCGAGTTCCTCGCCGCCCCAGGAAGCGCCTCGCCGGGCTCGCGCATGATCGAACTCACCGCCGACGAGCTCTCGTACAGTGCGGATCGACAGGTCTTCGTCGCCACATGGGCGGCCGAACTCAAGTACCAGACGATCGAGATCCGCGCCGACAGCATCCAGTACGATATGAAGCCGAAGGTTGTGTGTGCGCAGGGGAACGTGATGCTGCGCTCGGGCACCCGCGTGCTGGAGGCCGATGCCCTGCGCTACGAGCTTGGCTCTCTCCGCGGCCGCCTGCTGCGAATCACAGGCGAGGTCGAGAAGCTGCTGGTAGAGGGCGATGCGCTGGAAACGCGCCCGGATACGGCGGAGGATTCCTGCCTGTGGGAGCCACTCCGCACCGACGAGACGCGCACCTGGGTGAAGGCACGGCGGGCCGTTATTCAGCCTGGGCGCAAGATCATTCTGGATCACGCTACCTTCTATGTGGATGGCACCCGCGTGATGAGCCTGCGCCGACACGTGCTCGAACCCGGCTACGGGAGCGCGGTCTTCGGGAACGCCCTGGGATACAGCTCGGGCGCGGGAGTGAATCTGGACTTCCCCTTCTACTACCGCGCCAGTGGCCGCCACGTGGGATCGCTTCACATCAGCCGGAACCGTATGGGCGGTGGGGCGCGGTATGAACCGGGATGGGCAGTCGGACTGCGCGAGGAGTACATCCGGGAGGGCCACAGCGAAGGGTCATTCGCCCTGGATGATGTGCTCCATCCCGACCGCGGTGTGCGGTGGGAGCACCGGCATGAGCTCGGCGGCGGGGCCCGATGCAACCTTGATGCTAGTGTGGTCACATTCGAGGATGGTGGTCCGCGCTTGCGCTCGAGCGGCTTGAACGTCTTCCGCCCGGTGGGCGGCGGCCGCCTGTCGCTGGCGGCTTCCCGGAGCGACTTCGGCACCTCAGAGCACTACTTCACCGATCTGTCGTATCGCACTCGTACTTTTCACGTGGGCTCCGGGGTGCTGATGAACCCCGTCTTCCACCTGCGGCATTCTTGGAGACACAGCGATCAATCGGAGCTTCTGGTGGATGTAGAGAGCGGGGAAGTGCTTGAGATCGCGCGGGAGAGCACAGGCCGGACCACGTCTCCCGGGATCAACCTCAATTTCGATCTGCCAGCGCGGCAGCTCGGGAGCAAGACGCAGCTAACCGCCAGGCTGATGACAGGATACGCCTGGGGCCTCTCGGGCGGAGGGCAAAGCGTGCTCGACGGCCACCTGAGCCTTACTCGGCGCTTCGGGCCCACGGACCACGTGCGTCTCAGCTACGACTATGCCTCGACACCGGCGAGCATCCGGCCCTCTGTGTTCACGTTTGGGCGGCAGAGGCTGCGCCTGAACGGAACCGCCACGATCAAGCAGTTTTCGGTGCGGGCGAATGCCTCCAGGGAACTCGACGGCAGCCGCTTGTTCGGGACGGTCAGCGTGTCGCGCGCGCTCCCATTTGGCTCCGACGCCGTAGGGCGGCCGTTCTGGAGCATAGAGGCAAGCCATTTCTTCTCGCACATCGGCGAGTACAGTCTGGCCAGCTCGCGCTTCGCCGTTACCCGGCTGGTCGGCCGCTATCGTGCCGCGCTCTGCTACTCGCCGGAGGGCCACGGGCAGTACGACAGCCGGCCCTGGGTCGGACTGCACGGCTATGGGTACACCTACTCGGGGGGCCGCAACCTCTGGCTCGAACTCAGCGCGGCAACGTACTGATCCGCGCCATATTGCCCCTCCCTGCAGCTTCATCAAACACCCGTTGGTATGTTATAATGCGTGCGAGGAGCTATGGCCAGGCAGTTCGAGCTGATCTCGGAACTCACCCCCAAGGGCGACCAGCCGGACGCCATCGAGCGTCTCGCTGAGGGCGTTCTCGGTGGTCTCGCGCGGCAGACGTTGCTGGGAGTCACCGGTTCCGGCAAGACCTTCACGATGGCCCACGTCATCGCGCGCGTCCAGCGGCCGACACTCGTCATGGTGCATAACAAGACGCTGGCCGCTCAGCTCTGCGGCGAGTTCCGCGAGTTCTTCCCGAACAACGCAGTCGCCTACTTCGTCAGCTACTACGACTACTACCAGCCGGAGGCCTATCTCCCACAGACCGACACCTACATCGAGAAGGACTCCTCGATCAACGAGGAGATCGACCGGCTTCGCCACTTCGCCACCCAGGCGCTGTTCGAGAGACGAGACGTGGTCGTCGTCGCCAGCGTCTCCTGCATCTACGCGCTGGGCTGCCCGGAGGAGTACGAGCGACTTACGTTCCAGGTCAAACGGGGTGGAAGCTACGACCGAGATCGGCTGCTCAGGCGGCTGGTGGCGATGCAGTTCACGCGGAACGACACAGCCTTGAAGCGCGGCACCTTCCGGGTGAGGGGCGACGTGCTCGAGATCCTGCCGGTGGACGAAGAGCGCATCATCCGAATCGAGATGTTCGGAGAGGAGGTGGAGAAAGTCCTCTCCATTGACCCCGTAACCGGGGAGGTGGTGTCGGAGCTCGACGGGGCCATGATTTTTCCCGCCACTCACTACGTTTCCGGCGCGGATCAGCAGGAGGAGGCCATCGCCGCCATCGAGGCAGAACTCGAGGAGCGTCTCCGCTACTTCAACGAGCGCGGCAAGCTGCTGGAGGCGCAGCGGCTCGAACAGCGCACGCGCTATGACATGGAGATGATCCGGGAGATCGGGTACTGCCAGGGAATCGAGAACTACGCCCGGCACTTCGACAAGCGCGAGCCCGGGCAGGCCCCCTACACGCTGCTGGACTACTTCCCGGAAGATTTCCTGACCATCGTAGATGAGAGCCACCAGAGCGTTCCCCAGATCTCCGGACAGCAGGCCGCCGACCGATCTCGCAAGGATAGCCTGGTGACACATGGCTTCCGGCTGCCCTCTGCCTACGACAATCGCCCCCTGACGTTCGAGGAGTGGGAACACCGGATCGGCCAGGTGATCTTCACCTCCGCGACCCCTGCAGAGTACGAGCTGCGAGGCAGTGATCGGGTGGTCGAGCAGATCATCCGGCCCACGGGCCTGGTCGATCCTGAGGTAATCCTCCGCCCGACGAAGGGGCAGATAGATCACCTGATCGGTGAGATTCGGGGTCGGGTTGCCCGCGGCGAGAGAGTGCTCATCACCACCTTGACTAAGAAGATGGCGGAAGACTTGTCCGAGTATCTCGCAGAGCTGGACATCAAGGTGCACTACCTGCACTCGGAGATTCAGACGATGGTTCGCACGGAGATCCTGCGCGACCTGCGCCTCGGGGTGTACGACGTGGTGGTCGGCATCAACCTCCTGCGGGAGGGCCTCGACCTGCCGGAGGTGAGCCTAGTCGCCATCCTCGACGCGGACAAGGAGGGGTTCCTCCGCTCGGAGACGGCATTGATACAGACCATCGGACGTGCCGCCCGCCATATCTCCGGCCAGGTCACAATGTATGCCGATGAGGTCACCAATTCGATGAGGCGAGCGATCGACGAAACCAACCGACGCCGACGGCGCCAGGTCGAGTATAACGAGGAGTGTGGCATCGAGCCGCAGTCAGTTCGCAAGGCGATCCGCGACCTGCTGGTCGAGCAGGTGGCGGAAGAGCCGGCGCTCTACGGGACAGATGAAGGGGGCTCCGGCAAGCCGCTCACGGAAGTGATCGCGGAACTCGAGTACGACATGCGGTTGGCGGCCCAGGAGCTGCGCTTCGAGGAGGCGGCCAAGATTCGTGACCACATCCGATCCCTTCAGGGTGACGTTGCCGAGCCCGTTCGGCCGCGGGGGCGGCGGCAGTCGCGAGCGGGTAAGCGGCGGAAGCGGTGACCCAGCATCTGTGTTGGGCAGGAGCTTGCCTCCTGCCCAACGGGCAATGGCCCCATGGGTGTCATTCTGAGGCGAAGCCGAAGAATCCATTCGTTGAGAGGTTCCTGACCGAAGGTCAGGGACAAAGGGAAGCGTAGGTGAGCGGCAGGACGTATTTCGTCTACATCATGGCGAGCCGGACTTGCACGCTCTATGTGGGAGTCACAAACGATCTCGAGCGGCGCGTATTCGAACATAAGCAGAACCTGGTTGCCGGCTTCACGCGCAAGTACGGTATCACCCGCGTGGTGTGCTTCGAGAGTTACGGTGAAGTGGTGGACGCGATTGCCACGGAGAAGCAGATTAAGGGATGGCGAAGGGCGCGGAAGGTTGATCTCATCGAGTCGGCCAACTCACGATGGCGAGACTTGAGTGAAGGGTGGCACGGTAAGTTGTCGGGGAACTGATGTGCCCTGACGGGACGGGAATGGATCCTTCGCTGCGCTCAGGATGACACTATGAGCCGAGACAGGCTGCTTGCCGACGCGTAGGCCCCCTGTCCGGGGAGCGATGGTGCTGAAGCATGGCCACTGACAAGATCGTCGTCCGCGGCGCTAGACAGCACAACCTGAAGAACATCACGGTCGAGATACCCAGGGACAAGCTCGTCGTCATCACGGGGCTCTCCGGGTCGGGCAAGTCGTCTCTTGCCTTCGATACCATCTACGCGGAGGGGCAGCGCCGCTACGTCGAGTCTCTCTCCGCCTATGCCCGTCAGTTCCTCGGCGAGATGGATAAGCCGGATGTCGATTTCATCGAAGGTCTCTCGCCCGCGGTAGCGATAGACCAGAAGTCCGCCACCCGCAATCCCCGCTCGACGGTCGCTACCGTCAACGAGATCTACGACCATATGCGGCTGCTGTGGGCTCGCATCGGCCAGCCTCACTGTCCCGAGTGCGGCCGCCCTATCGTGCGGCAGACCGTCGAGCAGATCGTTGACCAGGTCCTGCAACTGCCCGAGGGCCCGCGCCTCCTGATCCTCGGCCCCGTGGTCAGAGGGAGAAAGGGCGAGTACCGACAGATCTTTGAGGATATCCGGCGCCAGGGCTTCGCGCGCGTGCGAGCAGATGGCGACGTCGTCGAGCTATCAGAGGCCGGCGAGCTCCGCCTCGCACGCTACAAGCAGCATACCATCGAAATCGTGGTGGACCGCATCATCGTGCGCCCCACCGCGCGGAAGCGCCTCGCCGACTCCATGGAGCTCGCCCTCCGCGTCGGAAACGGGGTCGCCATCGTGCAGCCCGTACAGGGCCCGAAGGGGGGAGATCCTCCGGGCGAGGAGATGCAGTTCAGCGAGCGCTTTGCCTGCCTGCAATGCGAACGCAGCTTCGAGGAGCTTCAGCCGCGCCTGTTCTCCTTCAACACCCCTCACGGGGCCTGCCCTGACTGCATGGGCCTCGGCACCAGCAACGAGCTGGATGAAGCGCTCATCATCCCCGACCCTAGAATGACGATTAACGAGGGCGCCATCCTGCCCTGGCGCAGCTTCAGCTCGCAGTACCACAAGGCACTCCTGCGCACTGTGTGTCAGGAATTCGACATCGACTGCGACGTACCGGTGAAGGCTCTCGCGAAGCGGAAGCTCGGTATCCTGCTGCGGGGAGCCGAGGAACCCGTCCGCGTTAGGTTCCGGGGTCGCGGGGGGCCGCCTCCGTGTCTACAACACCCGTTTCCGGGGCATCCTCTATTATCTGCGCCGGGAGTACGAAGACGGCGAGTCCGACTCCACGCACGCCTACCTCGAAGCGTTCACGGCTATCAAACCATGCCCGGCCTGCAACGGGGCGCGGCTCAGGCCGGAGAGCCTCGCGGTGACAATTGGCGGCAAGAACATCGCGGAGGTCTCTGCGAGGTCGATACGCCAGGCCATGGGGTTCTTCGACGGCCTCTCCCTCAGCGCCAGACAGAGGCAGATCGCGCGCCAGGTGTTGAAGGAGATCCGCACCCGCCTCGGCTTCCTCATCAACGTGGGACTGGACTACCTCACGCTCGCTCGCGCGGCTGCTCCCCTGGCCGGCGGCGAGGCCCAGCGCATCCGCCTCGCCACTCAGATCGGGTCCGGCCTGATGGGAGTGCTGTACATCCTCGACGAGCCCTCCGTCGGTCTGCACCAACGGGACAACCGGCGCCTCCTCGACACCCTCCTGAATCTGCGCGACCTCGGCAACACGATCATCGTCGTCGAGCACGATGAAGAGACCATTCGCACGGCCGACTGGGTGATCGACATCGGTCCCGGGGCCGGCGAGAATGGCGGCCACGTCGTCGCGGTAGGTGACGTCGAAGCGATCTGCTCGTGTCCCCAATCTATCACCGGAGACTACCTCACCGGCCGACGGTCAATCCCGGTGCCCCCGCGCCGCGAAAACAATGGCCACTTCCTGACGGTCAAGGGAGCGCGCCACCACAACCTGAAGAACATAGATGTCCGCATCCCCCTCGGTGTCTTCACCTGTCTGACCGGCGTCTCCGGCTCCGGGAAGTCCACGCTGATGGAGGACATCCTGTATCGTCGGCTCGCCCACACGCTGCACAATGCTCGTACCGCCTGGGGCGAGCATGACGAGATCAGGGGAGTAGAGCACATAGACAAGGTCATCGACATAGACCAGTCTGCCATCGGCAGGACGCCGCGCTCCAACCCCGCCACCTACACCGGCGTCTTCGATAAGATCCGGTCCCTCTTCGCGCAGACGCCGGAGGCCCGCATGCGCGGATACAAGCCCGGCCGTTTCTCCTTCAATGTCCGCGGCGGACGTTGTGAGGCCTGTCGGGGGGATGGCATTATCAAGATCGAGATGCACTTTCTCCCCGACGTGTACGTGCCCTGCGAGGTCTGTCGGGGCGCTCGGTACAACCGGGAAACCCTGGAGGTCACATATAAGGGCCGCAACATCGCTGAGGTGCTGAACATGACCGTCCGCGAAGCGGTCGAGTTCTTCGCGAACATACCACCCATTGCCTCGAAGTTCCGGACGATTCACGACGTTGGCCTCGGCTACATAAAGCTCGGCCAGCCTGCGACCACCCTTTCCGGTGGGGAGGCGCAGCGCGTCAAGCTCGCCACTGAGCTCTCCCGCCGCCAGACAGGCCGCACCCTTTACCTCCTCGACGAGCCCACCACCGGGCTTCACTTCGCAGACATCCAGAAGCTCCTCGACGTGCTGCGCCGCCTCACAGAGGCCGGCAATACCGTGTTCGTGATCGAGCACAACCCGGATGTCATCAAGTGCGCGGACCACATAATCGACCTCGGCCCGG
>JAUVSA010000242.1 GCA_030597345.1 Bacillota bacterium | reverse complement strand
GCTGCCCGCGCGCGCCGCTCTTCGAAGCCTCGGCCTTTCGCTTTCCCGCCCCCTGCTGGTTCGCGGCGATGGCGCGGAGATACGAACGATGTCCGACGAGATATCGCTCTCGCTGCGCGAGCGCGCTGCCCGTCGGCCCCAGGCTCCCGAGACACCGAGGCCGCGCGGCTGCATGGTGGCGGTAAATCGATCGAACGGTCGCTGGGTTATTCGGATGCCACTTCCGGAGGGTCGGGCTGGGCTTGGGCTGTTGGGCTTCGCCGCGGCGCCCGTCATGTTTCTTGCCCTCGCGACGCTGGGCATCGGCCGCTTCCCGATGTTGCTGGTCTCGTGGGTGGTGTGGATGGTCGCCACGGCTCTGGTCGGTCTGGTGACCTACCTGGCGATCATGCTGAGGGGAGAAATCGTCGCCTACCTTGCCGGGGTGCGGGTAGAGGTCGGCGACGGGATACTGCAATACCACACCCCGGAGGGGAAGACAGAGACTCTCCAGCTAGACCGCATCGAAACGACAGAGCTGGCCCGGTGTGGAGAAACCCCGGCCATAGCAGTCGTTTCCCCCGATCGCGTCCTTCACATCCGCGGGCTGGGGATGGCCGAGCACAGGGAGTGGCTCCGGCAGACGATCGAGCAGGTGATCGTCAACGCGGGATAGTCGGCCCGACCTATCAGCGCGGGTGGGTCGCCAGGGGTTCGCTGCTACCCCTCTGGGCGAAATGCTCTGCCCCAGCCAGTTGCCCCGCGAGCGAGTGCGTGGTGCGGAGCGAGGATGCTAGAGGATCCTACTTGATCAACCTTATGCAGAGCGGGTAGCGGTACCGGACGCCGTTGTTGGCCTGCACGGCAGCCATAATGACCACCACAATGTCGAAGATGGCGATCGCGAAGAGCAGAGGTATGCCGATGAGGATAAGGCTCAGTATGCCGGCGCCCGCCCCGTAGATGAGCACGCTGATCTGGAAATTGAGCGATTCCTTCCCCTGGTCATCGACGAACGGAAGCTCATCCTTCTTGATCAGCCATATCACTAGCGGACCGAGGATGTTACCGAAGGGGATGCCGATGAACAGTGCCAGTGCAGTAAGGTGGGACAGCATCCCGAACGTCTTCTCCTGCTGGGTCGGGCTCTGGCTCTCACCTTGACCCGCGCCCTGGCTCTGGCTCTGGCCCTCGCCTTGGTTCTCGCTCATGGTGCTTTCGCTCCCTTACGTGCACACGCTGGCTCGCAGCAGCGCGTTCTCGCCGCTAGCAGATACCATGCCGGTGCCGCGAACTGTCATTCCACCTACCGTGTTGCACATCCGCACGACGCCGTTCTGTGCCTGCTCGACACCGTAGTATACCTGCTTGGCGCGGGCCTTCCAGCGCTTGGATGCTGGAGGTGTGTCTCCCCGGCTCTTGTGTCGCCGGTGTCGGCTGTGCTATAATGCCGCCCGTCTGCTCGGAGGCAGGACCAGTTGGCGAACCTAAAGGCATCCAAGAAAGACATCATTCGCTCTCGCAAGCGACGGTTGCGCAACCTGAACACTACCTCGCGCCTGAAGGCTACCATTCGCAAGGCGCGTACGGCCATCGCCGCCGGCGATCCCGCTGCTGCGTCCGAGATGACGCGGCAGGCGGCGCGGCTGCTGGACAAGGCGGCCTCGAAAGGCATCATCCACAAGCGCCAGGCTGTCCGGCGCAAGTCGCGCCTGGTACGCCGCCACGCGAAGGCGTTCGCCGACTCCTAGGCTGAGCCCGCGGCGATCCTCGCGGCCAGGCCCTTGCGGCCTGGCCATCTGTGCGCTGCCTTGTGCAATGGCGGCACATGCCCTCGTTGACCCCCCAGGAGCGGGCTGCTAGAATGCCCCAGGTTTAGCGGATGTCTGCACGCTCTGCAGGTCCCATGATTGGCGTGACTCTATCATCGCGCGCCACCGATAAGCAGCGCCGCGAGTATCGACGCGCACTGGAACAGCACGGCGCGCGGGTTGTCGAACTGCCGCCACAGGCAGATGCCGAGGCCGGCGGGTTGGACCGACTGTTGCTGTCGGGCGGAGGGGACATGCATCCCAGGTACTATGGCGAGTGCCCACGCGCCGAGCTGCGCTACCTTGACTGTGCCCGGGACGAACAGGAGCTGTCTCTCACCGGCGCCGCGCTGGCGGCAGACATGCCACTGCTTGGCATCTGCCGCGGCGCTCAGGTGTTGGGCGTTGCTCTTGGGGGAGGGCTGATTCAGGACATTCTCTCCGAGAGGCCAGGCGCGCTGGCGCACAGGATTGAGGACGAGGGCCAATCTGCCTGGCACTGGGTGGAGATCGCCGAGGACAGTCGCCTCTCGGCGATAATGGGAGCTGGACGCGTTAACGTGAACAGCTCTCACCATCAAGCGAACGGGCCTCTGGGAGAGGATGCTCGCGCGGTTGCCTGGACGGAGGACGGTGTGGTCGAGGCGATCGACGGCGCCGCGCATGAGTTCGCCCTCGGAGTGCAGTGGCACCCGGAGCGCATGCCGGACGACGATGGCCAGCGTCGCCTCTTTGAGGTTTTCGTGGCGGCGGCGCGCGAGCACACAAGGCGGGGTCAAAATCGTGGTGGAGGTAGGTGAGTATGTCCCTTCGCGTTCTCTTCTGCGCGCCAGAGGCGGTACCGTTCGCCAAGACGGGCGGTCTCGCAGACGTCGCCGGCGCCCTTCCCAGGGCGCTCGTCGAGGCCGGCCACGACGTCCGCCTCGCCATCCCCAAATACGGCTCGATCGATTCTGCGAAGATCGAATCTCACAGCCTCGGATCCCCTTTCAACGTGCCGTTGGGCGGGGAATCGGTCCGCGTCGGCATTGAGGTCAGCGAGGCGATCCCGCGGACTATGACCTACTTGGTGGACAGCCCCCAGCACTTTCAGAGAGGGACCCTGTACGGCGAACCGGACGACGCACAGCGGTTTGCCCTGTTCTGTCGAGCGGTGCTGGAGTTTGTCCGTCGCAGTGACTGGAAGCCGCAGCTGATTCACGGGAACGACTGGCAAACTGCGCTGCTGCCCGTCTACCTCAAGACCGAGTATGCGAATGATCGCGAGATGGCTGACATCGCCACCCTCCACACCATTCACAACCTAGCTTATCAGGGGATCTTTGAGCCACCGGTGCTGGAGGCCGTTGGACTAGGCCGCTCGCTCTTCACCATCGACGGTCTCGAATTCTACGGCCGGGTGAACTTCCTGAAGGGAGGCCTCATCTCCGCCGATCTCCTCAACACGGTCAGCAAGGCCTACAGCCAGGAAATCCGGACCGCGGAGTATGGCGAACGGCTCGAGGGCGTACTCGCGAAGCGCGGCGAGGACCTCTTCGGGGTTCTGAACGGCCTCGATTATGAGGAGTGGAACCCCGCGACCGACGAGCTAATCGCGGCCAGCTACGATGCTGACGAGCCGGCGGGCAAAGCGGCCAATAAGGCTGCGCTCCAGGAGAAGCTCGGACTCCCCCAGCGCGCCGATGTGCCGGTCTTCGGCCTGGTTTCGCGCCTGGCGGGCCAGAAGGGCCTGGACATCCTCGAACAGGCGCTGCCTCATCTCCTCCGGCTCGACGTGCAGTTCGCGCTGCTGGGAACGGGAGAGCCCTACTTCCACCAGATCTTGGCTCAGTTGGCCAAGCGATTCCCAGACAAGATGGCGGCGGTGCTCGCGTTCGACAATGCCCTCGCCCACCAGATGTACGCCGGTAGCGATTTCTTCCTCATGCCCTCCCGCTACGAGCCGTGCGGCCTG
>JAUVSA010000148.1 GCA_030597345.1 Bacillota bacterium | reverse complement strand
CGGGCGCGGCCCGCGTGTACGTCGCACACCGCGGCCACCTCCATTCGCTTGCAGCTCTGGGATGCCTCCAGGTGGAGGCGTCCGATCATTCCGGCGCCCACGAGGCCCAAACGTACCGGTTTGCTCATCTGGATATCCTCCCGCTCCCGGACCCGAGTGACTCTCGGCCGGCTCTGCTCCCGCGCCCCGCTCCCCCGTCCGAGTTCGCGTGCCTAACGACGGCGACTACTTCGACGGCGGCGCCGCTGCCCTTCTTCTCATCACCGCTGTAGTCTCCCGCGCGTTGTGGGGAAGCCTTCGCACTCGGATGTCCTCGTACTCCGCGGACAGAATCTCACGCGCCCTCTGCTCGTGCTGCCGGCGCCGCCTGGTCGTGTACTTGACTGTCATTATCGCCGGCGCGCCGGGCTTCAGCATTCCCGCCATCCGACACATGATGGCCCCGGCCTCCGATGGATCGAGATTGACGTCACAGGTCAACAGATCGAAGTGCTCGTCGAACTCCTCCCGCCCCAGCAGATCCTCCGCACGGCACCGGAGGTGCCGAATGTTCGGGCGCGCGACCGCGCTGGCGTCTAGCTCCGCCCGGTCCACCGCGACGACCTCCTCCGCCAGCTCCGCCAATACCAGAGCCCACCCGCCGGGGGCCGACCCCAGGTCCAGCACCTTTGCTCCGGCCGGAACCTCAATCTGAAAGGCCTCCAGCGCCTCTCGGATCTTCCACTGCGCCCGGTTCAGCGGGCGCTTGCCGGGCGCGTACTTCCGCTGCCGTGTGGGCGTCCTGTGCAGCATGTCGGCCGGCCTGTTCACTCCTACGTAAGCGACCTCCTGGTAGATCTGAACAGTGACCAGCCAGTCGACCTCTGACTCGTACTCCCCCACCCCGCCGGTCAGCTTCTCCAGCGCCCGAGCAACCTCCCGCTCTAGCTCGCGGCTGGCCCATTCATGCCGCCCCCGACGTTTGCATCGAACGAGGAATGTGTTGCCGGGACGCAGGCGACCGACATCCGCCGCGGCGGCCGCGATCTCCGCGAAGCAGCCGGGGTCCGCCGTGATCTGCGCCTTTCGCTGCACGGCAGCTACCCGTGCCACAAACTGCGTGTCCGCCGCCGCCAGTCGCGCCAGAGCCTCCGACTCCGAGAGATCGGTGAGCACCAGCACATTGCCCTTCAGGAATAGCGGACGCGCCGCCGCACCGGGAAGCACCCGACGAAGCTCGCCTCGCGCCTCTCTCTCCAGGCCCGCCGGCGTGGTGACGACCAGCGCGGTAGCGCTGCCGACCGCCGGGTCCTCCCCTCTCGTCACGCCTCCCCCTCCACCAGCACGATAGCGCCCCGCCCCACGCCAAGACATTCGGCCGCGCTCCCCATGCTCACCGCGATCTCCAGCTGCCCGGTGCTTCCGAACAGGGCGATCAGCTCCCCGGGCTGCACCCCCGCGTACGTGAGGCTGATGCCTTCTATGGCACTGTCCCCCACCCGCACAATGAAGCCCTGAGATCCCCTCTCCTGTTGCCACGTATACAGGTCTGCTTCCGGGAGATCGGTCACGAGATTCCCGAACCGATCGACGTGCACCACGTGTGCCTCCAGACCGGCCGCGCTCACCACCGGCCGCGAGATCGGCAGCACACACAGTCCCCCCTCCAGCTCGGGCCCGACGACCTCCGTCGGCAGCCCGCGGGCGAGGTGAGCGGCCACGGGCGCAAGGATATCGCGCCCATGAAAGGTCTGGCTCACCTCAGGCAATAGGTAGTCCTCTCGCTCCACGGAGAAGGCCCGGTAGTCCCTTGCCCGTGCCAGCACATAGGTCAGCACACCGTTGTCGGGGGCGACAAACTGCTGGTTGTGAGCCTCCACCGCCAGCACCCGGCGCTCGCTCCCGACTCCCGGATCCACGACGATCACATGCACCGTCCCCTCGGGACAATAGCGCCAGGCGGTGTCGAGTAAGAACGCCGCCTGTTGAATATCCTGCGGCTCAATGCCGTGACACAGATCCACGATTCGCGCCTCCGGACACACCCCCAGCATCACCGCCTTCATCACCCCAACATAGGTGTCGGCCGTCCCGAGGTCCGTCAGCAGCGTAATCAGCGGTGCCCTTCCCTCGCTCGCCATTGCACCCTCCCCTCTCGCCAGGATTCAGACGGGACTTCCGCCTGCCAGGCAGGCATTCCTGCGTCCTCAGAGGAGTTACGGCAGAACTCCCTTCACACAGGAGAAAGAGCGCTTTCGCAGAAACTCCTGCCCTGGTCTCGCGGCTAGTTGGCCGGGCAGTTCGTCCCATGCTGGCGGAGGACGTACGAATCTTCTTTGGGAGGAGATGCCAAAGATGATCACACCTACAGTTGGATTCATAGTCTACGGCGTTCACAAAGATGGCCTGAAGGATCCGATGGGAACGCCTTTTATCGACGATGCGATTATCGAGAAGTCGAAGAAGGCTCTGAGAGACCGGGGCGTCAAGCTCGTCGAGCACGACGTCATAGTTTCCTCCAAAGAAGAGGCCAAGGCCGCCCTCAGGAGGATGAAGCGCGAGGATGAGGTGGACTGCGTGATCCTGTTCTCAGGGACGTGGGTTTGGGCGGCTCACCTGATCGCAGCTATTCGGGACTTTGCGATGACCGGAAAAGGCGTGCTCATCTGGACTCATCCCGGATCCCAGGGTTGGCGGCCGGTGGGCGGCCTGGTCATGCACGGCGGCTTGATGGAGGTGGGGATTCACCACAAGTTCGTCTACGGCGCGGGCGATGATCCAGCAGAGGTAGACAAGATCGTCAGTTTCTGCAGAGCGGCGCACATGAAGAGTTGGCTCAACCTTTCGACGATCGGCACCTTCGGCGGCCGCGGCATGGGCGTTGCCTCTGGCGTGGCGGACCCCTCCCAGTGGATGAGGATGTTCGGAGTGGACATCGACTCCCGAGACACGACGGAACTGATTCGGACGGCTGAGAATATTCCCCCGGACAAGATCGCTGCCCTCGAGCCGCGGATCAAGCAGCTCTTCGGCCAAATGCCGGACGCCAACCTCGTCAACGAGCGTTCCCTCCGCTTGTACCTCGCTATCAAGGAGATAGTGGAGAAAGAGAGATGGGACTTCTACACCATCCAGTCATTCCCCGGCCTCGGCGATCACTACGCCGCTACCTGTTTTGCCCAGAGCATGATGTTGGAAGACGGCTGGGGCGCCTCCACCCTGGGCGACTTCAACACCGCTCTAACAGTGCTGCTGCTTACCAAGCTCAGCAAGGAGCCAGTCTACTACGGCGACCTACAGCATATCGACAAGAAGAGCAACGAAATCAAGATCATCGGCGACGGAGCCTGCCCTCCTTCGCTCGCGGGCAAGCTCGGCCCCGCCGGATTCGCGGAGCACGGCATTCCCACGGAAGGAGAGGCCGGAGGGCTCTCGGTCAAACTGGTCTGCAAGGTTGGCGAGGGCGTCCTGGCTCTCCTGGGTCGGATGGACGGCGAGTTCACCATGGTTATCACCCGGGCCACGGTCTTTGAGCCGCCGGCAGATCAACTGGAAACGCGGTTGTTGGAGTGCGGCATCCCGTTCTGGCCGCACGGGTTTGTCACAGCGCATTGCGATATAGACGCTATGATCGATAACTGGACCAACGAATACGCCTGTCTGGGATATGGCGAGGACCTCTATCCGGCACTGGTGGACTTCTGCGAGATGACCGGCATCAAGGCGATTCTCCCCTAGAGCGCATTTCATAACCCTCACTCGCCTGGCTGTCCGCTATAGACGCTGGCATGAAATGCGCCTGCTGGAGCCTGGCGGCTTGTGCTGCTGTTTCATAACCTCGGGCAGCACAAGCTGCCAGACTCCAGATGGATGTTATGAAACAGCTTCTAGCAAGGTATCTCGACCTGCGGATCGGCGGCAATCGAAGCCTTCGCAATGCCTGTCGATGGGGTAATGGCGGCCCGCCGGTAACGATGCTCGGGCAACACCGCGCCTGCCCGGAACGTTCAGCCGTTCCATCACCGTGCTCGCAGTCACCCGTTCGGCAACACCAGCCCGGCGAGAGTGCTATCGTACACCAATGAATCTCTGGTCTTATGGTTATGCTGTCCGAGGCCCCGGAATGCCTCTGGGTGTGTCCGGAGCCTTTCTGTGAGCTTGCTTGCCTAACTGTAAGACAAGATGCTCTTTAGGGGGAGGGAAGCGAAATGCTGGGGAGGGAAGACTCGAAGTGCGCTTCTCCCGCCGCCGATTCGCTCCAACAGGGATGTCGCTTCACCCGTGAGAAGGGTAGCGGTTAGATGAACGGATACCGGTTCTCAACCCACGCGGAAGTCGAAGACGTCTCACATTTCCACAGCGCCCTGTGCCAGCCCAATCTTCTGACCTTCGGTGAATACTACGGTGTGTTCTTCCCCACCTCCGACTCCATTGGCTGGTACACCACCCGACCAGGGATGGACCCCCAGCTCTGCCAGGCCGCCTTTTTCGAAGAGATGCTGGTCTCCAGTCTATTCGTCACCCTGGCCCCCATGAGGCTCGGAGCAGAGATGGCTCTCTGTGGCTTCATCGACACAGTGATGACCCATCCTTCCCACCGTCGGCGCGGCCTCGCAAGCACGTTGCTCCAACGGGCGCTCGCCGGGATGAAGTCCGCCGGCGCGGATGTCAGCCTCCTCTACGCCGCCCATGAGGATCCCCCGGGCCCATCTGAGAACATGTACCAAGGCCTCGGCTACTCCATCCACGAGCTCGTCGTCCGCTTTGTCAAACACCCCCCACACATGCTCGAGACTGCCCCGGCCGCGCCCATCCCCCCTGACGACATCGCGCGAACGGCGTTCACAGCGGCCCTGAGCCAGCACGACGGCTGGATTGACCTCGACGATTCGCTCTGGCGCTGGCGTCGGCTGCAACGCCCGCTGCAATACCCCATCACACTGCACAAGACCTCCGGGGGCGCGCTCTGCGCCATCTGCTCGGGCGAACTGCTCGCGGCAGGACGGCCCCGACCCGTCACTGTCCTCAGCGATCTGGTCCTGCCCCAGCACATTCGCGAAGAAGATGCCCTCGGGCCCATCATCGCTGCCGCCCTCGCAGATGCACCCATCACCGCCTTCTCTCCCAGGTCAAACCTCTCCCTCAGCCGCCGCCTCCGGCGCCTGGCATTCGAGCCTGTTGCCACGGAGGCGGCCATGGTTCGCCCGCTCACCCAGACCGGCGTGGACCTGCTGCGCGCACCTCGCCGGGACTGGTACGTGGCGGTAGAATCGATCATCGGAGTGTGATGTCTCCTCCCGACCCCTCCCCGAGGAACTCGTGTTCGGCTCTTGAGGAGGACGATACTTGCTCTCGTGAGAGGCAAGATTGGGAGGGCCTACCGTCCTGCGCGCTGACGGGCGAGGCCTTCGTGCCTCGCCCGCGGCGCCCTCGGAGTCTAGAAGCCGTTTCATAACCTCCATCTGGAGTCTGGCAGCTTGTGCTGCCCGAGGCTATGAAACAGCAGCACAAGCCGCCAGGCTCCAGCAGGCGCATTTCATGCCAGCGTCTCTAGCGGACAGCCAGGCGAGTGAGGGTTATGAAATGCGCTCTAGCAGTTGATGGCTCGCGCGGGCGAGACGCACAGGTTGGACTCCGGATGGGG
>JAUVSA010000090.1 GCA_030597345.1 Bacillota bacterium | reverse complement strand
CGGGCGCGGCTGGCGCGTGGCCGACACTCGAGACGAATGGGGGCGACTGGACGCGGTCTACCACTTCCAGGACACCGAGCCCCTCCCAGGTGACGACCTGTGGGATACCTACCTGGCGTATCTCTTCAGCCCGGTGTTCGCCACCGTCTCAATTGAGGAGGGCACCCTCGATCTGCGCGCGACCGCTGACGGGCCGCACGCGCGCCGTCTGGCTGGCTTGATCATTCATCCGGAGGGCGACGTGCAGGCGGAGGCGTGGGCGCTGAACGCCCTCTCCAGCCAGAGAGATGAGTTCCACTCGCGTGCGGTGGAGCGACCCCTCCCCGAGACGGTGGGGGCAGCGCCGATCACTGCTGAGGACGAGGCGAACGGGTATGTACTGTTCGTCCCTCGCACCGAGGACACCGTTTACTTCTCCTCCATGCCGACGCCGGAGCAGCGCCGCCTCCAGCTGGAGGCGTTCGTCAGCCGAGGCGAGGTGCGCTCGCTGACCCTGGCGATCCGGCCGCTTGCCGACCTGGGCCGCACTGTGCTGTCCGTCTCCGACCTCGAGGGCGACGGCGCAGTGCTGTCCGCCGGCTGCATCACCGTCTCCGTGGTGCGCCATCTGCCGACGCGGGGACTGGGATCACTGATGTACCGCATTGCCCCTCGGTACCTCCAACCCTCCCAGGAAGTGTCACTCCCTGCCGGCCTCACGCGGCAGATCTGGCTCACCGTGCGCGTGCCGTCGGACGCTCCGGCGGGCCGCTATCACGGGCGGCTGCTGGTTCTGGCAGAGGGCAGAGAGCCGATCGAGGTGCCTCTGAGCCTGGAGGTGCTGCCGTTCGCATTGGATGAGGCCGACTTCCTGTCCGGCTTCTTTCATATCCAGCACGACCTACCCCTGGAGGGCCAGGCCCGCCACGATCTCCAGGACCTCGTCTTTCGGGCATTCCGCGAGCGCGGCTTCACCACGTTCAGCGGCGGGCCGCGTATCGAGTTCCAAGGCCTCGATTCCCAGGGCGTTCCCTTGATTGACTTCTCCGCGGCCGACCGGTTCATGGTGCAGGCGCGGGCGGCCGGCTTCGACTGGGAGGTCAACAACTACGGAGGCCTGGTGGTCACCGGGCTATACGACATCTACAGCTACACGAAGGGGGAGACCGGCAGCGCGCTCGAGGAGAGGTACGGGCTGGCGTTCGAGGAGATCGCTGGCCGCGTCTGGTCCGCCATCCTTTCCCACGCTCAAGAACACGACTGGCTGCCGTTCAGCTACTCGCTGTGCGATGAGACGCGGGTGGCCGAGTTGGCGCGAGAACAGCTCGAGTTCATGCGGCTGCTCGATCGCGTGGCCCCGGACCTTCGCACGACGGGCGGCTACAGCGTGTCGTTCGAACCGACGGAGGATCCCTTGGAACTGGCGATGCAGGAGTTTTTCCGCGTCCTCGACACATCGATGCTGAACAGCCACGACGAGCTGGTCATGGCGAAGGCGCGGGAACTCGGGAAGGACGTCTACATCTACAACCAGGGCCGCAGCAGGTACGCCTTCGGAGCGTACCAGTGGAGCGAGAGGGCGAAGGGCGTGAGCGGACGCTACGAGTGGATCGCCTTCATCCGGCACGGCTATGACTACTTCGACCTCGACGGGCGCGAGCCGGATCCCAGGATGATCTACTTCGCTTCCGATGGGCTGCGGCCGAGCCTGCTGCTGGAGCAGTGCGCGGAGGGGATGAACGACTTCCGGTACCTCCAGACACTCGAGAACATCGCGGATGATGCTGCAGCATCGAACTCGCCCGAGGCAAGGCAAGCGGCCGCTGAGGCACAGGCATTCCTTGCGAGTGTAGCCAATCGCATCCGGCTCAACGAGCGCCGCTGCCCCGAGTGGCTGGACCTCGACGAGGTGCGCGGAGGCGCCGCGCGACGCATCGCCGCGCTGCTGGCACTGACTCGCCGCTGATGAGATGCGCTCGTGGGGCGCCCGAAGGCGCTACTCAAAGGTCGTCCTATGGTAGAATGTCCAGGCGTCATAGGTAAGCCCACAGGGCTGTCAGCGGTGTCCCATCGCCATTCAATGGGACAGTCTGTGGTGTCCCATCGCCATCTGACGGGGACAATGAGTATCATTGTCGTGAACCGCGGCATTCTCCCAGTGGCGCCGCAGCACACTAGGCCCTGAGTCGGGGATTCGCTATGGAAGCAAGGCAAGAAGCGCGTCGACTTCCCGCGGACACAGTGTATGACTTTGTGGAGCGCACCTTTCTTAGAGCCGGGGTCGAGGAGTCATCGGCGAGACTGACGGCCAGAGGGCTTTGGCTCGCTTCCCTCCGGGGCGTAGACTCCCATGGACTCCGTCTCATACCCCACTACCTGAAGGCCGTGCAGGGGGGCCGCATCAACCCACATCCCGATTTCAGCTTTGAGCAGACCAGCCCCTCGACGGGACGGCTGGACGCGGATCATGGATTCGGCCATGCGGCGGGGATTCGCGCGATGCACCATGCGATTGACCTGGCTAGGGAAGCCGGTTCCGGGCAGGTCTCGGTGCGCAATTCAAGCCACTGTGGGGTGATGGCATACTTCGCGTTTGAGGCGTGTAAGGAAGACATGATTGGCACTGCCTACACGCACGGAACGCCCAAGATGCGCACGCCAAACGCCACCACCACGTTCCTGGGAACGAACCCCATCTGCCTGGCCGCGCCCATGGCATTGGAAGGCCCATTCTGCTATGACGGGTCAACCACGTTGCTGAGCGCCAACAAGATCCGAGTCTATGGCGAGCGTGGACTCGAACTGCCGCCCCTCTGCGGCGCGGACGAGCAAGGCAACGAAACGAGAGTGCCCGATGAGGTCATGCAGCTTCTGCCGATGGGTGACTACAAGGGATTCGGCATCGCCATGATTGTCGACATCCTGTGCGGCCTGCTGAGCGGAATGCCGGCGGGCGAGAGCATATCGGACATGTTCAATGATCCCTTCTCGCAGAAGAGGCTGTTGGGCCAGTTCTACGGCGCCATCCGGATCGATGTGTTTGAGGAGCCGGACCGGTTCAAGGCGCGCTTGCAGGATCTGGCTGAGCGCATTCGCCGTCAGCCGCAGCGCGACCCGAACACGCCTGTTCAAGTCCCCGGCGACCCTGAGAAAGCCTTCCAGGCCGACCGCGAGGCGAACGGCATTCCCATTGCTGAGAAGGAAATGCGCCAACTGGAGAGCGTCGCCAAGGAGCTGGGCGTGGAACCGCTGCGGGACGCAGACTAGGACACATCGGCACATCCGATGGTGCGGCGCGTTAGCCTTCCCCCTCAGCAGAACAGGTCGCCCCGGCCAGGCTGCGCCAAGCCCGTAGAGTGGTGTCATGCTCCCCGTGGCGTCCAGAAACTTATCCGTGCCCCAGAGTGTCCTTGTCAGGGGCCCGTGAAGCCGGCCTGAGAGCCCGCGGCGTCCGGAAAGTCATCCGCGCCCCAAAGTGTACCCTCGGAGCGGTCTCACGAGCAATTGACCACTGCACGCGGCCGCAGACGATTTGTAATATGGTACGCCCTCAGAACGCCCGGATAGTGTTTTTCAGGAGTACAACCCCAAGGAAGGAAAGGCTGGTTGATATGGGGAATCCCGGCTAGTACTTGGAGGAACTGCTGCTCTTGTCCTTGCCTGTGGCTTCTGGCACAGGGAAACGGATGCCAAGTGCGTAGCGCGATCATCCGAACTTGCACGATCGGCGCAACGGTTCTCCTCCTCCTGCTCGTCGCGGGCGACCTCACCATGGCCCAGGCCCCCCACCGCCTTCACGTCCAGCTCGGATTCGGCGGCACGCCCGCAGAGGGATGCTACAACCCCCTCTTCATACACCTCGACCCGACCCCTCCGCCTGGCTCCACCGCCACCCTTACTGTCACCTTGCTGGGCTCCCAGGGCTTCATGGCAGGTCCGTCGCGGGCCGACACCCCCATCGCCACCGCTCAGTTCGACCTTCGCTTCCCGCCCCTCGGCCGAGGGTTGAGCGTCCCTCTTCTCCTCTACGATGACATCAAGCGTCTGAGGCTTCACCTACATACTGCCGACGGTCAACAGATCTCCCGCACCATCACCTTGCCCGGGGATCGCCATAGGCCCAACTTGGTTCTCACGAAGCGACGGGACAAGCTCGCCTTTCTCAGAGAGGCCCTCGAGCCCGCGGCCTTCGTCGAGCCAAGCGAGCTCCCCGGCGACTGGCGTTCCTACGACTGCGTGAATGCCATCATTCTCGACGACCTCCCTCTGGAGGAGCTGCCCCCAAAGGCGCTCGCCGCCCTCCAGCAAGCCGTAGCTTGGGGCAAGGGCCTTCTCGTCACAGGCCCCGGCCTTGATACCAATGCCGCATCCCCGCTGCTGCACCCTCTCCATCTCGACTCGGCACAGGTCACTTCCCAGCCCCGCGCCCGCCTCCCTCAGCTCGAGGACTGGTTCACCAGCGCCGCTTCGGATGCCGGCAGCATGCGGCCCGTTTCGCTCTCCTCGGTCCGCCTCCCCGACGACTCGGCCGTGCTCGTCCGCTCCCACGAGCGGCCCCTCGTCTCCCGCCTCCGCCTCCTGCGCTCCTCCGTCCTCGCCTGCGCCTTCGATCCAGCCGACCTCTACTGGGAGAGCGCCGATCTCTCCTATAAGGCCCGCTCCGCCTGCTGGCAGCAGCTCCTCTCGCTCACAGACACCTACCGTGGAGCCGACTTGCGCGTCGTAGACGTCGTCCATAGCTTGGTCCCAGCGGAGGCCCGCATCCAGTCCCAGCTCAGGCCCATCATCATCCTCCGCGCCGTCTTCGCCCTTGCCCTCGGGCCCATCAACTTCCTGCTCATCCGCCGCGCCCGGCGGCGGGAGTGGATGCTCCTCACCGTCCCCGGAGCCGTCGCTGTGTTCCTGATCGTCGCCGCAGTCATCTTTCGCACCACCCTCCTGCCCGCCGACCTCCTCTCCGCCGAGACCGTCACCTGGGCCGCCGCCGACCGCCCCCAGGCCGTCGAGCTCACCTACTTTGGCATTCTCCCCCGCGGCCAGGGCTACCAGAGCGCCGAGCTGCCAGCCGAAGCCGCCCTGTACCCCTCCAGCGAGTTGCTCCGGGGATACCTGCGCTACATGGGAGAGACCCCGCCCCCTGTCCTCCAGGCCGAACAGATCCAGGGCCCCGTAACCATTCAGGGAATCTGGCAGCGACCTCGCGCCATGCGCTTCTTCGCCTCCGGCTGGCCCATCGAGATCACACCCCCAGCCGCAGAGGCCCGCCTGGTGGGTGAAACTCTCGTCGGCTCCTTCACCAACACCTTCAACGAAGAGCTCAAGGGCCTGACCCTGGTTGTGAGATGGAGGAAGCTCTCTCTCGGCGACCTCCCACCTGGCGAGACAGCCGCCTTCCGCGTCCCCCTCGGCCCCCCCGAGGTCTTCGAGCGCGCCGACGGCTCCCCTATTGACTACCTCCATCCAACCTCCTGGCTCGCAGTGGAGGGCTCTGCGTGCTCAATTGGCGGCTGCGGGCCCACCGATGCCCTCTCCGCCTCTCCCGAGGACGCCCTTCTCCTGGAGGCGACTTCCCGCGCTGGCACTGCCTTTCTCCACCCACTCCTCCTCGCCTGGGGAAAGCGACAGTCGCCAGTGTCAAGCACCGGCGCGCTGCGCCGCGACCGCCGCTTGTACCTCATAACCGTCCCCCTCTCCCCGCTCTCCGATAGACGCTTCTCCCTCCCTACTGGCCTGCTCACTCCCAGCAGAGAATGGGTCGGCTCATACCTGCGCGTGGTTCCAGACGACAGATCTCAAGAGGGCGCAGCCCACCTCTTCACGCTGCCTGTCACCCCAGGGCCGCTCGCTGATTGTGCGCTCACGCTCCACGCCTACGCCAGCGTACCTCGCTGGTATTTCGGCGGCCGCGGCCTCCAGCTCAAGCTCCTCAACTGGCACGAGGGGCGCTGGGAAGACGTCGGCAGTCCGTTCCTCAACTTCGCAGAATACCGCATGGAGCAAGCCGCTCGCTTCGTCAAGCAGCCGGAGGGTTGGATCGCCGTCGCTTACTACGATCCGGAGTACTACCTCGAAGATGAGCCATCCTATGGCGGCGCGCGTCTCACCTATCTCGACTTGTCTCTCGAAGGGAGTCGGCAATGAGCGCCCCGCCGATGATCCGCACCGAGGCCCTCACCGTGCGCTACGACGACCTCGTGGCCGTTGACTCCCTGACCCTTGAGGTGCCACAGGGCGCGGTCTATGGCTTCATCGGCCCCAACGGCGCTGGCAAGACCTCCACCATTCGCGTCCTCGCCACTCTCCTCGAACCCACCGATGGGCGCGCCTGGGTGGCCGGCCACGACGTCACCGAAGACCCCCACCGCGTCCAGGCCCTCATCGGCTACATGCCCGATTTCTTCGGCGTTTACGATCACCTCTTCGTCTGGGAGTACCTCGAGCTCTTCGGCGAGCTCCACGACCTCCACCCCCCCAAGCTCACAGACCGCATCGGCGAGGTGCTCTCCCTCTGCGACCTCGAGACAAAGCGAGACGCCATGGTCGGCGGCCTCTCCCGCGGCATGAAGCAGCGCCTCTGCCTCGCCCGCGCTCTCCTCCCTGACCCGCCCGTCCTCATCCTCGACGAGCCCGCCTCCGGCGTGGATCCAAAGGGCCGCTACGAGATTCGCCGTGTCATCCGCACCATGGGCGACCAGGGCAAGACCGTCCTCGTCTCCAGCCACATACTGCTTGAGCTGGCGGAAGTCTGCGACCACGTCGGCGTCATCGAGGCCGGCAAGCTCCGCGCCTCCGGTCCCATTGACGAGCTGATGGCCCTCGGCGAGCCCACCCGGGTCCTCCGAGTACGCCTCGTCGGCGGCGACCAACAGCGCGCCGCCGAGCTGCTCCAGTCCATGGATGTGGTCAGAGAAGCCGTGGCCTCCGCCGACGAGCTGAAGCTCACCATCCCCGACCGCGATGAGGTCCAGGCCGACGTGTTCGCTCGCCTCGTGTCCGAGCGGTTTCGCATCGGGCACGTCGCCGAGGAACGCGCCGACCTCGAGAAGCTCTACCACCACCTCACCCGAGGAGAGCTCGCCTGATAGAGACCGCCATGTCTGTTCTCAGCTTGCCTCTGGTACGAAAAGAGCTCCGCGAAGCGCTCCGCGCCCGCGCCGCGCTCACCATCGAGAATCTCTACTTGTTGGCCCTGGTATGCACCGCCGCCGGCTGGCTCTTCCTCTCCAGCCGCGTGGGTGAGCCCAGCTGGGAGTGCGGCCGCTCCGCCTTCTGGGGGATTGCCAAACTCCAGGCGATGCTCCTGGGATTGGTGGCCGCCGCCCTCGCGGCAGCTACCATAACCACAGAGCGCGAGCAGAAGACCGAGGACATCCTCCTCTCCACTCCCACGCGCGTCCGCGAGATCGTCCGCAGCAAGCTCGCTGCCATGGCCGCCCTCCTCTTCACCTTCCTCCTCCTCTCCCTGCCGGTCGCAGTGCTCTGTCTCTACCTCGGCGGCCTCACCTGGCAGGAGGTCGCACTCGCCTACCTCATCACCGCCGTCTGGCTCCTCCTCGCGCTTTCCATTGGCCTACTATCAGGAACTCTCTTCCGCCGCACCATCGCCGCCGTCCCCCTCGCCATCGTCACCATCTTCCTCTGGGAGAGCATGGGCATGGGCATGGCCATGGCAGCGGCCGGCGGTGGCTGGCCCCACGCCGCGATCTCCGGCAGCGGCGGCCTCGCGCTCGCCCAACAGGGAACCCAGCCCACCTTCTTTGGCCTCAACCTGCCCCTCGCGCTTGTCGCCATTCTGCTCTGCCTGCCCCTCGCCGCCTGCCTCGTGGAATCGGCCCTCGACCGCGTTCGTCTCCCCCATCGCCGCCGGCCGGTCCAGCAGCGTATCTGGCTGACCCTCAGCGTGCTGCTCGTGAGCGCTGCAACTCTCGGCAGGCTAGCAGTCGAGCGGGCGCCCGGGTATGGCTCTCCGTGGGTCAACTTGCTCGCCGCGCTGACATTCCAGGCGGGGATTCTCATTGTCGCCGCCGTCGTCTTCGCCTCCCAGGGACTGGGAAAGCGCGATCACGCCGCCCTCGCGGGCCGCTCCCTCTCCTTCACGGATGGCCTCTTCGGCAGCGGGCCCCGCGCCGGCGCCCGGCTCGTCATGGCCGTCAGCCTCGTGATCCTGG
>JAUVSA010000239.1 GCA_030597345.1 Bacillota bacterium | reverse complement strand
TGGCGAGGATGGTGCACTTCCCCCCATAGCTCTCTTTCAGCTGCACCGCCGCCTCGATTGCCGGCATGTCGAAGGGGTTTATGATCGCCGGAACCCCCTCTCGCACCAAAGTGTTCGTCTCCGGATCGATCCGCACTTGGGTGGTGTCCGGTACTTGCTTGATGCAGGCAACGATGTTTAGCATACTGCCAGCTACACCCATTCTGTGATATTGCGCACGATAAAGGCCGCACCAGGTGCGGCCCTCCCCCGATCATACCCTACTGTTTATATATGATATATCGGGTTACGCACCTTGTCAATGGGCCCCAGCCCCGTCCAAGAGGCTCCTGAGGCGAATGCAGCCGGACAACCGGCCCTCGGCCCACCCTTGACAGACAGTGCCTTTCTTCGTGGGCTATGTCACAAAGTGACACCCAGGCTATGTCACAAAGTGATACACACTGCAGCGGTCAAATCACCGTGGAGCCGCCCTGGGAGCCGTTCTCGGTCCCACAACGACAATCCCGCTGTGATTTGACCGCGACAGGGGTCTTGACAGAACCGCTGGGGCCTGGGATAATGATTCCCGAGTTTTCCGACTCGGATACTAGGTAATGTTCAAACCACTAACCCGCACACGCTATGCCTTGCAGGCGATGATCGCTCTTTCTCTGCATGAAGGGGCCGGGCCGGTGCTGTTGCGCGATGTCGCAGCTGCACAGCGCGTTTCCCCTAAGTACCTGGAGCAGCTCGCCATTCCGCTGCGCCGTGCGGGGCTGCTGAACGCGGAGCGAGGGCCAAACGGCGGCTATGAGCTGGCCAGACCGGCCGGAGAGATCACAGCTCGCGAGGTTGTCGAGGCGCTCGAGGGACCTATTGATCTCCTGGACTGGGTGCGCACGCCGAGAGCGTACGACAGAGCAGAAGCATATGCGGCCCGCGGGCTGTGGGCTCGGGTTGGCCGCGCGATAACCGAGGTGCTGGCGGAGACAACGCTGGCCGATCTGTGCGAAGAGGAACGGGCGGCCCAGGCTGAGGGCGCCGCCTGCTACCAGATATGACCGCGTCGGACCGGTGAGCGGCAGACAGGGAGGAACACGATGGAGCAAGTCACTCTTGAGTCGGCGATAGAGCAGTTCGACGGAGCCGGGCCCGAGCAAGTGGCGGAGTGGGCTGTGAAAACGTTTGGGGACCGGGTGGCGCTGGCATCGAGCTTCGGGGCTGAGGATGTGGTGTTGGTGGACATGCTCGCCCGTGTTGCTCAGAAGCCGCGGATCTTCGCCATCGATACGGGTCGGCTGCATGAAGCGGTCTACGAGATAATGGAGCGCGTTCGTGAGCGCTACGGCGTGGACATAGAAGTGTACTATCCACAACGCGAGGCAGTGGAGCGCCTCGAGGGGCAGCACGGCTTCTACTCGTTCCGGGAGAGCCTGGAGGCGAGGCACGAGTGCTGCGGCATTCGCAAAGTCGAGCCCCTACAGCGCGCTCTCAGTGACCTGGAGGCGTGGATCACCGGGCTGCGTAAGGACCAATCGGTTACCCGGACAGAAGTCCCGCTGGCAGAACGGGATGACGCTCACGGTGGCATCATCAAGGTTAACCCTCTGGCCGACTGGACCAACGAACAGGTCTGGGAGTACATCCGCCAGCACGATATTCCCTACAACCGGCTGCATGACGAAGGGTTCCCGAGCATCGGATGCGAGCCGTGCACGCGCGCGGTGGCGCCGGGAGAGCACCCCCGCGCGGGTCGGTGGTGGTGGGAGGCCCCTGAGCAGAAAGAGTGCGGGTTGCACGTGGCGAAGGCGGAGCCCAAGAGTTGACTGGGCCATCGCCGCCATGTCAGCAAACCGACTCTGGGAGGCAGGGAAATGACTGGTAGTGACTCGGGCAGCAAAGAACCGGTGCTCTCGGATCTGTTGACCGAAGACAGGGTGTTCCAACCTCCGGAGGCGTTTCGGCAGCAAGCGAACGTCAAAGATGGCGATGTCCGCGCGGCGGCGGCGAGCGATCCGGAGGCCTTCTGGGCCCGGCTCGCCGGAGAGCTGGAATGGGATCGCCCCTGGGACCGAGTGATGGAGTGGGAGCCGCCGTATGTCAAGTGGTTTGTGGGCGGGAAGCTGAACGCCAGCGTGAACTGCGTGGATCGACACGTAAAGACACGACGGCGCAATCAGGCCGCGCTGATCTGGGAGGGGGAACTGGGGGATCGCCGGACGCTCACGTACTGGGACCTATACCGGGAGGTCAACAAGTTCGCCAACGCGCTCAAGTCTCTGGGGGTGGGCAAGGGTGACCGCGTCGCCCTCTACTTGCCCATGATCCCGGAGCTGGCGATCGGGATGCTGGCCTGCGCCCGCATCGGGGCGATCCACTCGGTTGTGTTCGGCGGCTTCAGCGCGGAGGCGCTCCGGGACCGGATCAACGACGCCCAGGCCAAGGTGCTGATCACCGCTGATGGTGGCTATCGCCGGGGCCAGATTGTGCCCCTGAAGCACGACGCGGACTACGCGCTGCGGGAGACTCCCTCCATCGAGCATGTGGTGGTTGTGCGCCGGGGCAACTTTCCCGTGCGTATTCGGGAGGGAAAGGACCACTGGTGGCATCGGCTGGTGGAGGAGGCGGAAGCCTTCTGCGAGCCGGAGTCGATGGATTCCGAAGACATCCTCTACACACTCTACACCTCGGGAACCACCGGGAAGCCAAAGGGGATCATCCATACCACCGGCGGCTATCTGACTGGTGTCCACGCCACCACCAAGTGGATCTTCGATCTGAAGGACACAGATGTCTACTGGTGCACGGCTGATATCGGCTGGGTGACCGGACACAGCTACATTGTATACGGCCCCCTGGCCGCTGGGGCGACGGTGGTGATGTACGAGGGGGCGCCAGGCTGGCCGGAACCGGACCGTTTCTGGAAGATCGTGGAGGACTACGGGGTCACGATCTTCTATACGGCGCCCACGGCCATCCGGGCCTTCATGAAGTGGGGGGCAGAGCATCCCGAGCGCCACGATCTCTCTTCACTGCGGCTGCTGGGGACGGTGGGGGAGCCGATCAACCCCGAGGCCTGGATGTGGTACTACGAGCACATCGGCAAGCGGCGCTGCCCGATCGTAGACACCTGGTGGCAGACCGAGACGGGGATGATATTGATCACCACCCTCCCCGGCATTGATGCGATGAAGCCGAGCTATGCCGGACATCCGTTTCCAGGCCTAGAGGTCGACATCTTGGATGATCAGGGCAGGTCGATCGAGGGCCAGGGAGGAGGCTACCTCGCCATCACCAAGCCCTGGCCGGCGATGCTGCGGGGCATCTGGGGGGATCCGGAACGCGATCAGGAGCAGTACTGGACGAAGTGGCAGCACGGCCCCTACTTCACCAGCGACGGCGCAAAACAGGACTCAGCGGGCTACTATTGCCTGCTCGGGCGGGTGGACGATGTGCTGAACGTGTCGGGGCACCGCATCAGCACGATGGAGGTAGAGAGCGCGCTGGTAGATCATGCCAGCGTAGCGGAGGCGGCGGTGGTGGGGGTGAGCGACGAGATCAAGGGAGAGGTGCCCACAGCTTTCGTCACCCTGCGGCAGGGACATACACCGGGACCCGAACTCCAGACGGAGCTGAAGCAGCACGTGGTCAACAAGATCGGGGCAATCGCACGGCCCAAGCAGGTGGTCTTCACCGGCGCACTCCCCAAGACCCGGAGTG
This sequence comes from Bacillota bacterium, assembly GCA_030597345.1. Classification (GTDB taxonomy): domain Bacteria; phylum Armatimonadota; class Hebobacteria; order Hebobacterales; family Hebobacteraceae; genus JAUVSA01. Next base: position 107 of record JAUVSA010000239.1, on the reverse strand, counting down.
GCAAGATCATGCGTCGTCTGCTGCGGGATATCGCCGTTGGACGCGTGCTCGGAGACACCACGACCCTGGCGGATGCTTCGGTGGTGGAAGACCTGAAGAGACAGTAT
>JAUVSA010000169.1 GCA_030597345.1 Bacillota bacterium | reverse complement strand
GAACGCGGTGGGCTGGGCGGCACCGACGGCGGGGGCGGTGGCGCGCGAGTTCGGGCACCGGTCGGAGCCGCTGGTGAAGCTGGGCTGGCGCGCTTTGGGACGTTGCTGGGGTGAGAGCGCGCGGCGGGCACCGGAGTGCCCGCCTCTCAGTTGAGGAGACGACGGCAAGGGACGCGAGGTCGGTCTACTTCGTCTTGCGAATGTGCAGCCATGCGGTGCGGCGCCGAAGCCTGCTGGACTCGAGAACCACGCCGAGGCGCCGCGTTCTGTGCAGGCACTTCTGCGCCTCGCCGTCCATCCGCTCCAGCAAGACCTCCGCCGCCTGTGCCCGTGGGCACAGGACATGCGAATGGATAGCTGGGTGATTCAGGGCTTCGAGGCCGGCGTGCGCTGTTAGCTCGGCGTCTGCCAGAGCGGGCAAGGTCGCCGATGCGGCGCGCGCAGTCTGCCTTTCTTCTGATTCCAGGTCGTTTCTGTACATGGTGGTTACTGGCTGCATTGGTTTGCCTCTCACAGAGATAGACGCAAGTCGAGGGCGGGAGGTTTCACGGGAAAAGAAAAAGGTGTCTTCGCGGGAGTGGCGCGGGCGCGGGAGTTGCCAGGGGCTGGAGACGCGAGAGGGGCGGCCCGGGTGGGCCGCCCCTGTGGTGTTGTCTGTGACTCGGGGCTACTTGCTGGGCAGGATCATGGGCACGGCGCGCAGCGTTGGCCGGATCTTGGGCACGGCGTGGAGCATTGGCGCGATCATGGTGAGCAGTATCGGCTCCACGTCGGTAATGACGTAACCGTACTTGGCGTAGGTGCGGATGTAGTCGTAGGAGAGGTAGACGTAGCCGGCCTGTCCCCTGCTGGTGCCCCAGGAGTTCTTAACGATGAAGTACTCCTGGTTTCGGTCGTAGCCGACGACCAGCATGGCGTGCCCACCGACGCTGGGCAGCGGGTTGCCGCCCCCGGTCAGCTGCACATCTATGATCCCGGTGTAGGGGCTCGTCCATCCGGCGATGTGAGTCCCGAAGACGATGTCGTGGCCGGCGCGAAGCAGCGACTCCAGGTAGCGGGGGTTGTTGATCCAGATGCCGGTGTCGGTGGTGAGGGAGTCGTTGCGCCAGATCTTCTGGAAGCTCTTGATCTTGTAGGGGCTGTGAGACTCGGCGTCAGTTCGCCGTGCTGGCGCCGGGGTGGCGCCGTTGTTGCAGAAGGTGGGGAAGGAATACTGGTAGGTGCAGATGGTCTCGCCAGAGACGCCGTGGGCCTTGAGGTAGTCGGCGGAGTCCGTGGTCTTCAGACCGGCGGACTTGCAGCCGCGGCTCTGGGCCTTCATGTAGAGGTAGTTGGCGTAGTTCTCGGAGAGGTCGAGGGCGCCGCCGCCGTAGGACACCTCGAGGCCGGCCAGGGAGGCGAAACAGACGCAGGTGCCGCGTGAGCCCTGGTTCTTGACGGAGGTCTGGTTGGGACGATGGTCCACGACGACGGGGATTAGGGTAGGGATCGCTCCGGCGTTGATGTAGCCGATGTGAGAGAGGATCTTGGGCAGCACGCGCGTGGCGCGGGTGATCTCCACCTGGGTCGGGTTGTACTCCATCATGTCGAGCGGCATGAGCTCGAACTCTTCGCCCGCGGCCCCCCGGATGAAGGGCACGTTGTTGCGGACGAAGTAGTTCTGCTGGAGCTGCTGGATGTTGGCGACCAGCTTGCCTTCCTTCACCTGGGCGAGGCGCGCGGGGGGAAGCGCGATCACCTTCTCCGGGATGCCCGCCATGATCAGCTTGGCGGACGGGATTCGCACTCTTGCCACGATGGCGGCGGAGGCGATGCCGGCGGCGAGGCCGACAAGGACGAGCAAGGCGATGAGCGTCACCGTCGTGCGGCGGGTGCGGCGCAGGCTTGACATAGTTCTCTCTCCTGTTCAGGGTAAATTGTTACGGCAGGGCGCGCTAGGGCGCCGGCCGAACTGCGCGGAGTATGTTCAGGTCACTCCTGGGACGGAGGCGGGGCCACCTCGACCTGGTAGATTCGCGTCTCGCGAACGGCGCCGTCCATGTGGACGAGTTCCACTTTCAGGGTGGCAGGGCCCGGCTCGAAGGCTTTGAAGAAGTAGAGGCGCTCCATGGTGCCTTCCTTGTGGGGGAGCGTCTCGCCGACGAGCTCTACTCCGCGCCCTTCCTTGGAGGCGCGGAAGCGGGACTCGAGGTTGTCCGGGACGAGGGGAAGAGGCCAGGTCCAGAGCTCGATGACGTCGCCGGATTGGACGCACAGAGTCCCCTGGTAGTCGTGAGGGACGATCCAGACAGTTCGCTTTGGCACTTGAGCTGTCTCTGCACAGAGAAGGCCGGCCCCCAGAACGGCGAGGCCGAGCGGCAGCCACAACAGGCGTCGCATAGCTCTTCACCTCCACAGGATGCCGTATTTCGCCTAGCTACTATTGCCCGACCTCGTGGGATTCTAAACAGGAGGGACGATCTCCTGCTCCCGGGACGAGGGAAGTGTGGCAAAGAGCAGCCAAGAGTTCTGGCCGATCGCGGTGTGGTGTCGGTGCGGCGAGGGCATGAGTCTGCACCCACCACGTCTTTTCGTGCATAGTGGCAGGCCGGCGCGGGGGCGGCGTGAGTTGACATCTCCCGTGGGTGTACGTACTATTGCGATGGCGAGGCCTGAGGGGTCAAATGCTTCGATTATCGGTCGTCGAGGGAGCGGAAAAAGGGCAGGTATATGTCTTCCGGCAGACTTCGGTCGGCCTGGGAACGGCCGCTGCCAACGACGTCCTACTCCCCGATCCCTTCGTTTCCCGAGAGCACGGCCGAATCATCTCCGCCGGCGGCGGGTGGCGGTACCGGGACCTCGGGAGCACCAACGGCTCGGCGATCGAGAGAGCGGGAAGACGTATCGCGCTGAGCGAATCGGAGCCGGAGGTGGAGCTGGAGCCGGGCGATCTCATCCTTGTGGGCGAATCTGTGCTGCGCTTCGAACTCGGGGAAGCGGAAGAGGCAAGTGTCCCAGAACACACGCTCATCGCCTCGCGATCTGTCGAGCATCTGGAGTCTTCCAAGCAGCGGCAGCTCGAGGATCTGGATGATCTCGCGCTGGCCTATCAGTGGGAGCAGGACATCGGCCTTGCGTTCGAGCCGGAGAGGATGCTCGACGCAATACTGGAGGCGGTGCTGCGAGCCTTTCCCTCGGCCACCCATGTGATAGTGCTTCTGGTTGATCGGGCGACGCTTCGGCCAAGGCGGCAGGTCGCGCGAATCAGAGGGGAGGAGGGACGGATCGAAGGGGATGTGACTGTGAGCATGTCGGTCGCGCACCGCGTTCTGCGAGAGGGCAAGTCCGTGCTGTTCCGGGATGTGGCGGCTGAGTTCAGCGAGTCGAAGAGCGTGGCGGCAGCTCGCATTACCTCCAGCCTGTGCGCTCCTCTGTGGACCGGAGAGGAGACGATTGGGGTGATCCAGGTGGAAAGCCGGGCGAGCAGCGCTAGCTTCACGGAGCGTGACCTGGACCGGCTTTCACTGTTCGCCAACCGCGCGGCAGCGGCGATTGTGGGATGTGAGCTCTGCGAGGCGGAGCGGAAGAACCAGCTGCTGCGCGATCTCGCGGCGATGGTGACTCACGATCTGAAGGGCCCGCTCACCAGCATCATCGGCTTTCTGGAGCTGCTGCGTCAGGAGGAGCTGGCAAATCATCAAGACGAGTACGTAGAGATCGCCTTGGGATCGAGTAAGTGGCTCAGTGTGCTTATTGCCGGCATTCTCGACGCCGCTAAGCTGGAGGCGGGGGAGGTCAAGATCGAGCGGGCGCCGCTGCGGATAAGGGAAGAGATAGAGGCGGCGCTGTCGCAGGTCAGCTATCAGACGCGCGACAAGGACATGCAGGTCGAGGTGCGGGTGCCTGAGGATCTTCCCGAGGTGCCCGCGAACCGAGAAATGTTCCGCCGCATCATCATCAATCTGGCGGGCAATGCGGTCGCGCTCTCGCCTCCGGGGAGCAAGCTGGGCGTGTCCGCGGCGGTGACTCCGGAGGAGGACTCGGTCGTGGTGACAGTGCACGACGAAGGGCCGGGAATCCCGCCGGAGTACCAGAGCCGCATCTTCGACAAGTTCTTCCAGGCGGCATTGAGAGAACGGTCGGACGAGAAGGTGTCTGTCGGACTCGGCCTGGCATTCTGCAGGCTGGCGGTGGAAGCTCACGGGGGCCGCATTTGGGTGGAGAGCGAGGTGGGGCGGGGATCCGACTTCTCGTTCTCGCTTCCGTTGAGCGTCTGAGCGCTTCAGGTCTTTTCGGCGGGCCACCGGCCGGACCGGCCCTCTATCTTCCGCGCTTCAGCCAGCCGCGTTTCTTGCGGGGCGCCAAGTCGCCGAGTGCGGCCCGAAGCTCCCTGCCGTGATCCTCCCGGTGCTTTCGCTGAGAGATCAGGGGGTTCGGGGTGCCGCACCGCCAGCAGGAAGGTGTAGTCTTGGTCATCGGCTCACTGCATTTGGTGCAGCGCAGATCGGAAGGGCGGCCGGAGACCGCGGATGTCTCCGCGGGAGCCGGAGGCTGCTGTGCGGCGCGTTTTGCGATCAGTGTCACAGGAGGAGAGGCATACACAGGGCCCGGCTGGCCGCCGGGCAGGATGGCCGTTTCCGAGGTGGATGCTTGGGCTGGCTGGCGCAGACGATCGAGAATCTCGCTGACGCTCTGGAATCGGTGCTCGAGCTGCTTGCGCATGCACTTGTTGACGGTCAGGGAGATGTGGCTCGGAATGCCCTCCAGGGGCGGCGGGTCCTTGGCCAGGATCTGGTTCACGATCGCGCCCGGCCCTTCTCCCTGGAAGGGTTGATGGCCGGAGAGCATCTCGTAGAAGGTTGACCCGAGCGAGAAGATGTCGGACCTGGCGTCCAGCTTCTCTCCCCGCGTCTGCTCGGGAGACATGTAGGCGAAGGTCCCCATGGTGGTGCCGGTCTGAGTGACCCCCGCTTCGTGTATGATGGAGGCCAGCCCGAAGTCCGTGAGCTTCACCTGGCCGTTGCGCAAGATCATGATGTTGGCAGG
>JAUVSA010000165.1 GCA_030597345.1 Bacillota bacterium | reverse complement strand
GTGAGGCAGAAGCTTCTCGACGAGGGCAGTGGTGGCGTCGATGGCGACGCGGGCCTGCTCGATGTCCTTGCGAGTCTGGTTGGTGATGGGGTCGGGCTGGAGGCCCATCATCTGCCAGGCGACGGCTTCGAGCTGGGCGATGGAAAAGCGGAGGACTGTGTAGATATCAAGTGGGCGGAGCTCCTCCTTGGGCCGCTCGGCCCGTTCCTCGTCGGGCGCTTCGGATGCCTCGGGGGGAGCGTCGGCTTCGGGACCGGTGGAAGCGGGCCCCTCGGGATCAGGGGTCTGGGAGTTCTTGCTGTCTGTGTCTTCAGGGGATGGCATCTCTTCGTTTACCTCCTTGCGGTGTGTCGGGGTTAGAAGATGATCTTATCTCGCCGCATGTGGACGTTCTGAAGCAATCCGAAGGCGACGAAACTGGCCAGGAGATTGCTGCCTCCATAGCTGACGAAGGGGAGGGGGAGGCCGGTGATCGGCATGAGGCCGACGCTCATGCCCAGGTTGACGAGGGTGTGAAAGATGAGCAGAGAGAGAGCGCCGGCGGCGAGGAGGGAGCCGAGGGGATCCCGCGCGCGGATGGCGATGCGGAGGCCGCGCCAGAAGATGAGTAAGTAGAGCGAGAGCATAGCGATGCCGCCGAGAAGGCCGAGCTCCTCTCCGACGACGGAGAAGATGAAGTCGGTGTGGCGCTCGGGGATGAAGCGGAGGCGGCTCTGGGTGCCGCGGAAGAGGCCGCGCCCGGTGATCTTCCCGGAGCCGACGGCGAGGCGAGACTGGATCACATGGTAGCCGGCGCCGAGGGGGTCGGCCCGGGGGTTGAGGAAGATGGTGAGGCGGCGCTTCTGGTAATCCTTGAGACAGGCCTGGGCGAGGGCCTTGGCGAGCGCGGGGGGACGTACGCGTTCGAGAGGGAGCCTGTCCAGGTTCCACATAAGGGCGAAGAGGATGATGCCGCAGAGGAAGACGGCGGTCAGGTGGCGGCCGCGCGCGCCGGCGAGGTAGAGAGCGCCGAACCAGATGGCGATGATGACGAGGGCGGTGCCGAAGTCGGGCTGAAGGAGAACCAGAAGGACGGGTGCGGCCGGGATGAAGAGGGAGGTGAGCACGGTGCGGAGGCCGCGGATGGCATCCGTACGGTGGCTGAGGAAGGAGGCGAGGGAGAGGATGACAGCTATCTTCGCGAGCTCGGAGGGCTGGAGGCGGAAGCCGCCAAGACCGATCCAACTGGCGGCTCCGGTGGGAGAGAGGCCGATCTTGAAGACGAGGAGCAGAAGGATGCCGACGAGGGCATAGATGGGGAGGTGCCAGCGAGCGATCCTCTCGTAGTCGAAGAAGATGGTGAAGGCGCAGGCGGCAATCCCGACGAGAAGCCAGAGGGCCTGCTTTCGCACGAACTCACTGGGCGGCGTGAGGCCCGCGGCATCCGCCGGGCGCGTGGCGGCGTAGATCATGAGGAGGCCGTAGAGGCAGAGGCCGAGGACAGCGGCGAGGAGAGCCCAGTCGAGTCGCTTGAGGAGGCGGATGTCCATCATGGGATGGATTCGGCGGGGGCTGCGGCCCACCTCCAGAGGTGGGATGGTGGATTGTGGCGTGGGATAAGGGGAAAGGGTCGGACGGAAGACGGAATGAGGGACGCTGCGGCCGTTCGGGGCCGTCAGTGCAGCCTGCGAACAAGTTCGTCCTTGCGTATTCCCGTGCGCAGACTCACCTGGGAAAGGATGTCGTTGAGGGTGCCTTTGGCGATGGTGCGATGTATCGGTACGGTTATGCGGTGTTTTCCCGCGGCAGTGGAGGCAGTCAGTTGGGCATGACTTCCCTTCTAGCGCACCACGCGGTAGCCAAGTGAGGCCAGAAGGCGTAGGAGGGCATCCGCACTAACCTGTGGGAGCTTTGGCATCGGCCACCTTTAGCTCCGACAGGACTAGCACCTCGGGTAGTTCGGGTTGTTCCTCGAAGTGTAAAGAGACCGCCTCCTTGATATTCGCCATTAGCTCATCAAGGGTCTCACCCTGGGTGAAGACGTCCACCCCGAGGCCGCGCGCACACCACCTCTCTCCGTCGTGATAGGCCTCGATCTTGACCACGGAGGACCTCCTTTTCTCCTCAGGATATTCTACCACGGGTCGGTGCTGACGAGGAGGGTCCAGTGGAGTCGTATCAGTAGCTGTAGCTCCAGCAGAGGGAAGAAGCTCCGGGGCATCTCTGCTACATCACAGGGCGCCCCAAGTAGTATAGCATGGGTGTCAAGCGCGGGATGGCGCGGACAAGAAAGGGGGTCCGGACAGGAATGCCCGTCCTACGAGGAGGGTGAAGCCTATGGCTGTGCGGATGCGAGCTGATCCAGCACGGTGATGACGTCTTCGCTCTCGTAGGTGGAGGTGGAAGTGTTGGGGCGCTTTTCGAGGATGAGAGATCGGCCGTCGGGGAGGGGGAACTCGTTCTCTCCGTTGATGAGGATGACGGCGCAGGAGAAGCCCTTGCTGGTCATCTCGGTGTCGGACTCCGAGTTGCCCATGGGCATGAGGTGGAGGTAGATCCGGCCGGAGTGGTCTTCGTCGTACTGGCGCAGGAGGCCGATGGTCTTCTGGTGCCATTCGAGGGTGAGGGGCGCGTAGAACTTGATCTCGAATGGCGCGGAGGGATCGCCGACGGTCTCGATCTGCTGGGAGGCTCCCTCTCTGATTGCCTCCGCGGCTTCGCGGGGGCGGCCGACGTTGGGGCGAAAGAAGAGGAATGCTTCCACCCCGAGGGCGAGCACGAGCACGATGACGATGACGGGGAAGAAGGGAAACGAGGCGCGACGATCGGGGCGTGTTTCGGTCATTGCAGCTCCTCGAGGGGCAGCAGGCCGTTGGCGGAGATGGCCTGCTGGGCCTGATCAGAGAGCATGAACTCGACGAACTGGCGGGAGACGGGCCGGTCTATGTTCTCACGCAGGACTCCGACCTGGCAGCGGATTGGCGGATAGGAATCGCGGGGAAAGACGGCGACGATGCGGACCTCAGAGGCGTCGGCCTTCTCGGGGGCGGTGTCGAGGGGGCAGGTGAGATAGGTAATGCCTGCCTCGACGGTGCCGTCGGTGACGAGGGTGACGGCTTCGAGAGGATACTCGCGCGGGCGGATCTTGCCGGCGAGGGCATCCCATAGGCCGAGAGACTGGAGCGCCTCTCTGCCGTAGTAGCCAACCGAGTTCAAGTCGGGATCGGCAAGGGCGATGCTCTTGATGTGAGGCTGCTTGAGGTCCTCGAAGGTTTCGAGATTCTCGGTGGAGCGCGGCGCGAACACCACCAGGTCGAGGGTGCCGAAATCGCGGACGCTGTCGCCGGCCACGAATCCTTCCTCGACCATCTGGCGCATTTCGACCTCGCCGGGGGAGATGAAGACATCGGGCCGGTCGCCCCGGCGGATCTTGCGCACCAGGACGATTGCGTTGTCGTACTTGACTTCGAGATCGATGTCGGGATGGGCAGTGCGGAAGGCCTGTGTAGCCGCGACGAGAGGGCCGGTCATGCCGCAAGGAGCGTAGATGAGCAGGTCGTTGGGGTCGCGAGGAGCTTTGGCGCCGCCGCGGCCGAGCAGGACAGCGCCCATGGTGAGCACAGCCACGAGGAGGACAATGACTGTAATCTGGGCGGAGCGGGTCATGTGCCGACGACCTCTGCCCGGACTGGTCCCGCCTCGTACTCGGGCCCCCATGGACCTGGGACGAGGGGGAGGTCCTGGTCGTTCCGCATCTTGGTGGTGGCCATGAAGGCGAGCGTCTCAGGGGAGGTGAGAAAATCGAGGAACTCCTGAGCGAGTTCCTTATTCTTGGAGGTAACGACGATGCCGGCTACGTTGCGGGGGATGTAGTAGGCGTCCCGCGGAAGGGTACAGGCGATTGACACCTTGGTCTTGTCGGACATCTCCGCCGTCTTGGGATCGAGGGGGCAGCCGAGAAACTGGACGTTGGCCTCCGCGCGGCCATCTACGATCCACTGAAAGGATTCGTTGCAGCAGCCAGTGTACTCGATCTTGTCTTCCAGCTCATCCCAGAACCCCATGTTCTGGAGTGCCTGCCGCGCGGCGTGAGAGGCAGCGGTCAGGTCAGGATAGGAGAAGGAGATGACCTTCACCTCTGGGTTGAAGAGATCCTCGGGCGCGCTGATCCCGCCGGGGTTGTCTTTAGGCACGAGGATGGCGACTTCGTAGCTGCCGAAGGCGACCAAGGAGTCGGGGTCGACCAATCCCTTTGCCACGAGGACGGTAATCTCATGTCCCCCCGGCGAGATGAAGATGTCGGGCTTGCTTTCGTTCTCCTCGACCGCCCCGGCCATCGTCTCCGGAGTGTCTATCATCTGCATGAACTCGACGTTGGGACGGTGGTCCCGGAACCTCGCCACCACTTGGCTGTAGGGGACGAAGAGGCCCATCGGGACGGCGATGTACAGCTTTCCGGGCGTCTCGTCCACGACGGGGGCAACAGGTTCGCGGGTCTGGGCGCGCCAGGCGAGGGCGCCGCCGACTGCGACCAGGATGACGAGGACAACGATAACAGCTGCTCTCATAGCCTTCTCCACACAAGTGGCTCAGTCAGATCAGGGCTGGACGCCGGCGACTTTCTCAAGGGCCTTCGACATCACATCCAGCATGATCTGATAGGGTACGAGACCCCTGGATCGGCCGATGTCTTCGCCGTCAGGGGAGAGGAAGACGACGGTAGGATAACTGCTCACACCGAGCTTGTCGCGCAGATCCGGCTTCTTGTCGCCGTCAACCTTGACGGGTATGAAGTTCCGGCTGGCGTTGGCGACGTCGGCGCGAGAGAACACGTCTTCGTCGAGCATCTTGCAGGGCGCGCACCAGGTGGCGAAGACGTCTACCATGAGCGGCTTGCCCTCGTCGCGAGCCTGCGCGAGAGCGGCCTCGTAGTCATAGGACCAGTCGATGGTCCCTTTCTCTGAGGCAGCCCCGGTCGGGGGCGAGGCCGGCGGCGCGGCAACCAGGGAAGTCCTACAGCCCCATGTGAGCAGCGCCACCACGATGACGAGTAACCAGCGGATCCGTTTCCGCATGTGATCTCTTCTCCTAAAGACGCTCTTGCACTAGGCTGACGTGC
>JAUVSA010000324.1 GCA_030597345.1 Bacillota bacterium | reverse complement strand
GTTTTCGCGTGCAGCCGCGTGGTGGGATGGACGGCCCACATTCTCGAGCAGTGGGGAAACAACCGCCTGATCCGTCCCCGGGCGCAGTACACCGGGCCGCAAGAGCGAGAGTACGTGCCGATCGACGACCGCAAGATCTGAGGGGTGGCGCGCCGAAGGGCCTACTCAGATGCCGGCCTGCAGGGGCAGGAGGCAAGCTCCTGCCCAACCCGGGAATAGGACAGGGGCAGGAGGCCCTGCTTCGCCAATACTACTCTGCGAAGTGGCTTCGCTACGTAGCACGAGGGCTACGCAGGACAAGCAAGCTCCTGTCCTACGAACCGAAGATGCGGGCAAGAGGAGTCGGAGGCCGGGGAGTCGAAGAGTGACGGGGGTGAGGGAGGCGAAGGTCTGAGATCGGTGGGTCCGCGGCGGTAGAGGTGTGGAGCAGTCTGCTGCGGGAACTCCTGAGGTTAGCTGGGGGGTTGAGAGTGCACCGCGGGCGGGGGCGTGTCCCCGCCTGTGGACGCGTGTGGGCGGGGGTATAGAGTAGGAGACAGGAATGATCGAGATCCGGATACATGGACGCGGCGGGCAGGGGTCGGTGACGGCGGCGGAGCTGCTTGCGGTGGCGGCCTTCGACGACGGGCGGGAGGCCCAGGCATTTCCGGCCTTTGGGGTCGAGCGCCGGGGGGCGCCGGTGCTGGCGTTCTGTCGGATCGATAGCGAGCCGATCCGAATCCGCAGTCAGATCTACGAACCGGACTATGTGATCGTGCAGGACCCGACGTTGATGGATACCGTGGATGTGCTTGCAGGGCTGAAGCCAGATGGCACGGTGCTGATCAACTCGGAGCACGCGGCTTCGGAGCTGAAGCTCGATACTACCGCGCGGGTGGTGACATTTCCGGCCACTCAGATAGCGCTGGAGACGCTCGGGCGGCCGATCATGAACACGGCGATCATGGGAGCTTTTTCGGGGATATCGGGAGCGATCAGCTTCGAGGCGATCGAGCGGAGCATTCGCCATCGGTTCCCGGGGGAACTGGGGGAGAAGAACGTTGAGGCGGCGCGGAAGGCGTACGAACTGACGAAGGAGCAAGGGCAATGACGGCGACCAAGAAGGGGAAGCGAAGGAAGCCACCGCTGGGCATAGTGACGAGGCCGGGGTCGTCGCTGCGGAACAAGACGGGGCCGTGGGGGATACTGAGTCCGGTGTTCGACCGGGAGAAGTGCACTGGCTGCAACACGTGCGAGGTGATCTGCCCTGAGGGGTGCATTCGCCACCTGGAGAAGAAGCAGTACGAGGCAGACATGGAGTTCTGCAAGGGATGTGCGGTGTGCGCGGAGGCGTGTCCGGCCGACGCCATCACGATGGAAGAGAAGCGCCTGTGATAAAGCGCCTGTGATAAAGCGCTTGTGATGAAGGGCAGCACGGCCGAAGAGGAGCAGTCTCGATGAGAAGGATGATCGAAGGGTCGCGTGCGGTGGCGGAGGCGGTTGGGCTATGCCGGCCGGAGGTGATCTCGGCGTACCCCATTACTCCGCAGACGCACATCGTGGAGGAGCTTTCGCAACTGGTGGCGGACGGGGACATCGACGCGGAGTACGTGCGGGTGGAGAGCGAGCACTCTGCTGCATCGGTGTGTCTGGGGGCGGTGGCGGCGGGGTCGCGCTCGTACTCGGCGACGACGTCGCAGGGGCTGATGCTGATGGCGGAGGTGCTGTACAACATTGCGGGGATGCGGCTGCCGCTGGTCATCACGGCAGTGAACCGGGCGCTGTCGGCTCCTCTGAGCATCTGGAACGACCAGCAAGACACGATGGCACTGCGAGATACGGGGTGGCTGCAGCTCTATGCGGAGAACAGCCAGGAAGTGCTGGACATGCACTTCCAGGCGTACAAGATCAGCGAGGACGACCGGGTGCTGCTGCCGGTGATGGTGTGCATGGACGGGTTCATCCTCACCCACACATACGAGAGTGTGGACATGCCCACGCAGGAGGAGGTGGACGCGTTTCTGCCGCGCTATGATCCACTCTACAAGCTCGATCCCAAGGACCCGTATACGCTGGGGGCCTATGCAGGCCCGGAGATGTACCAGGAGATGCGCTACGAGATTCAGCGGGATGCACTGGCGTCGAAGGCGGTGGTGAAAGAGGTAGCGCGGGACTTCCAAGCGGCCTTCGGGCGGTGGATGGGCGATGTGGTGGAACCGTACCAGTGCGAGGATGCGGAGACGATCTTTATCGCGCTGGGATCGGTGGTGGGGACGATGAAGGATTGGGTGGACGCGCGGCGCGAGCAGGGGCAGAAGGTGGGGGTGCTGAAGCTGCGGTGCTTCCGTCCATTTCCGCAGGAGGAGCTGAGGGAGGCGCTTCGCGAGGCGAAGCGGGTGGTGGTGCTGGAGAAGGCGGTGAGCGTGGGGGCCTACGGGATCGTGGCGGCGGAGGT
>JAUVSA010000209.1 GCA_030597345.1 Bacillota bacterium | reverse complement strand
GCGGGCGCGGTGGTCACCACGACGGAGATGGCGCTGTTCGAGCTGCTCGAGCGGGCGGGGACGGAGCAGTTCAGGGCGGTGCGGCGGCTGATACGGTAGGGGGGAGGTGCGGCGCGGTGGCAGGAGGCAAGCCCGCGGGAGGCGGGCAAGCTCCTGCCGAACGCTAACGGCGGGATGCTCCGCTCCCGCCTTCGCCGAGGCTTCGGCGGACAAGTCGCTCAGCATGACATCATTGTGGCGGGCTAGTCGGATGCGGGGACTTGCCAGCGGTCGCGCTCGATGAGGGGCGTGTTGAACTGTGCTTCGATGCGGCCGGTCTTTTCGAGGTGGTCGAGGCAGGAGCGGAGGCAGCCGCGGCCGACGCAGATGGAGAGGTGGCGGAAGCGGTGCTGGAGGAACTTGCTGTAGCTGGGCTGCTCGCCTTCGGGCTCGTCGCCGGTCCAGAAGGGGGAGAAGCGGGGGTCGGCGCCGCAGTGGACGCGGCCGCAGGCGTCTTCGTCGAGGGGGGCGTGTGAGTACTGCCGACCTTCGATGGTGAGCTTGACGCTGCGGTCTTCGCCGATGGCGCCGGCCTGGCACTCCCGCACGCAGGCGAGGCAGCCGTCGCAGACTTCGCCGGTGAAGAGGGGGGTGGGCTCGAGTTCCGCATCGGTGAAGACAGAGAAGATGCGCTGTCGGGGGCCGAACTGGGGGGTGAGCAGGACTTTGGAGTGGCCGAGCTCGCCGAGGCCGGCGGCGACGCCGATGAGGCGGAGGGAGACCATGCCATCGGGGCCGGAGGGCTGGTCGTCGCGGAGCCGGCGGCCGGTGTGGGGGTGGAAGGGGTTGTGGACGGGGACGCTGGTGCAGCCGTCCTTTTCGAGCTCCATGACGATGCCGCGCAGGAGCCGGGGCGCGATGACTTCGTTGAGGTACCAGTAGGAGTCGCAGTTGTAGGCCTGCCAGTAGGTTCCTTCTTCTGCCGTTTTCAGGGTGCCGCGCGCCTGGCGGACGGCGACGGCGATGACGGTTCGGGTCTGCGGGTAGATGGTGCGGGGGTGCAGCTCGGGGGGCGCGTTGTCGAAGCGGGAGATGGGGGCGAAGCCCACGAGGTCAGCGTCGTGTTGGAGGGCGGCGCGTCGAACGCGTTCGGTGAGGGCGTCCATGAGATCACTGCTCCTGTGAAAGAGTGGTGCTGCGTGATAGATACTGCGGCCGGGAGGGCGGTTCCTGTGGAGGGGCGACGGCGACAACATCGCCCGGCAGATGCCTGCCGGGCAGGATTGCGTCCGGGGGGACTGGCCAGCGATCAGTCCCCCCAGACCCCTCTCACTCGCGTCTGGCGCTGATCGCCAGAGGGCGTCACCGGGCGCGCGGGGGCAGGAGACACGCTCCTGCGCTACGCGCTACCGAAGCAACGGGATGCGGAATGGGGGCGCGTCGGCAGTAGAACTACCGAAGCAACGGGAACGGGGGTGCGTGAAGGGGATGGTTTCGGGAGCAACAAGCCTGCTTCGGCAGCACGGTGGCTGTCTCACGATTGCGCTGACAGCTTCGCGAGACTGGAACAGATTCTTCGCGGCGCTCAGAATGACAGCTGGCGGGGCGCAGAGACCCCGCCCTACAGGACCCGCCTGCGGCGGGCGCGCAGGTTGAAAACCTGCGCCACCAAGACGGCCGGCGGGCACGCGGAGACATGCCCGCCCTACGACGGGATTCTTCGCGGCGCTCAGAATGACAGCATAGGAAAGCGGCGGGCATGGGGTCGGTGAATCTTCGTCGGACATTCATAGTTACTTCACATGGTTTCTGGAGAATGTAGAGGAAGGGCGGCAGGGGGGATGTTCCGGTGTGTTGAGGGTGGGTTGAGGCGAAGACGGTGAGGCGGACGATCCCGGAAGGTTGAGCTGTGATGCTGTCGGTGCAGGTGAAGAAGAAGCTGCGGGAGTTCGAGCTGGCGATCGGCTTCGAGGCGAGGCCGGCGGAGACGCTGGTGATTATCGGGCCGAGCGGGTGTGGGAAGACGACGACGCTGAACCTGATCGCGGGCCTGATGGATCCGGATGAGGGGAGGATCGCGGTCGGGGACAGGGTGCTGTGCGATACGTCGAACGGGGTGGGGGTGCCGGCGGAGAAGCGGAACGTCGGGTATGTGTTTCAGGAGTTCGCGCTGTTTCCACACATGACGCTGGGGGAGAATGTCGCCTATGGGCTGCGGTCGCGGGGGCGGCCGAAGGGGGAGATCCAGGGGAAGGTGGAGGAGGTGCTGAGGCTGGTGGGGATCGAGGGGCTGAAGGATCGGCGACCGGGGGCTCTGTCGGGAGGGGAGAGGCAGCGGGCGGCGCTGGCGCGGGCGGTGGCGTGTGATGCGGAGATCCTGCTGCTGGACGAGCCGCTGGGGTCGCTGGATGCGCAGACGCGGAATCAGGTGAGGGGAGAGCTGAAGCGGCTGCTGCGGGTGGTGGGTCGGATCGCGATCATGGTGACGCACGATTATATCGATGCGCTGACGTTTGGGGACAAGATCTGTGTGCTGGACCGGGGGAAGGTGCTGCAGATGGGGGGCAGGGAGGAGCTGCTGAGGCACCCGAGGTCGCGGTTCGTGGCGGAGCTGACAGGGGTGAACTTCGTGGAGGGGACGATCAGCTCGGAGCGGCGGGAGGGGCTGGCGGAGATCTGGGTGGGGGATACGTGTTTGTATGCGGCGGTGAACCAAGAGGAGATGGGAGACACGTTGGCGGCGTTCTTCCCGAGCGATGTGGCGATTAGCCTGGAGGCGCCCGATACCTCTGCGAGGAACGTGTTTCGGTCGCAGATCCTGGAGGTGATCCACCTGGGGGACAAGGTGCGGCTGTCGCTGAACGGGGCGCTGCCGATGTGTGCGGAGATCACGGCGAACGCGCTGGAGGCGCTGGCGCTGAAAGAGGGGGACGAGGTCTATGCGTCGGTGAAGGCGACCGCGATCAAGACGTATCGTTAGGGACAAGACGTGTCGTCAGGCAGGAAGCGAGAGTAGGATGGAACTCAGAAGGATCATCATAGTTACGTTGGTGTGTATGTTGGTGTCGGTGGCGATACTGTTCTTCGTGCATGCGGGGCATGCGGGCACGACTCTGCTGGTGCACGCGGGGGCGGGGATCCGGCCGCCACTGGACGAGCTGGGGGAGAGGTTTGAGAAGAAGACGGGCACGCGGGTGGACTACAGCTACAAGGGGTCGGGATGCTTGCTGGCGGACATCTGCTTCTCGAAGATGGGGGATGCGTACATCCCCGGCGAGCTGTTTTACATCGAGCAGGCAGAGAAGCGGGGATTCGTTGTAGATTCGCGAGTGGTCGCGCAGATGTCTATCGTTATCATCGTACAGAAGGGGAATCCGAAGAAGATCCGGGGGCTGAGGGACCTGACGCGGCGTGACGTACGCTTTGGGATGGGAGATCCGGAGGCAGTGGCGGTAGGACGAGCGTCGAGCCAAGCGCTGGTGAAGGCGGGCCTGCTGAAGGAGGTGGAGAAGAACATCACGATGAAGGCGCTGAACGTGGTGGAGCTGGGGATCGGGGTGAAGCTGAAGCATCTGGATGCGGCGATGGTGTGGGATGCGACGGCGCACCTGTTCAAGCGTGATGTGGAGATACTGGCGCTCCCGGAGGAGTGGCAAGTGGACAGCCCGATTCCGGTGGGGGTGCTGACGTTCTCGTCGCATCAGAGGGAAGCCGGGCAGTTCATGGAGTTCCTCGCTACGGAAGAGGCGGCGAAGGTGTTCGTGAAGCACGGGTACGGCCTGCCGCCGAAGCCGGACGAGAAGGGGACTTGAGCCGGACGGAGCGGGGAGTGTGGTCCGGAGGAACTTGAACAACCGGCTTTTCGCGGCGCTGTTGGGGAGCGTGCTGATCGTCTTCCTGGCGGCGGTGGCTCTATTGCTGATGAGCAATGTAGTGTATCTCGCGGGGGCGGAGGGGCCGGAGGGGGAGAGCGGGTGGGAGCTGTTCGTGGCGGGCGTGAAGGACGCGGAGAACCGCTTCGCCATCCGTCTCAGCCTAGTGACGGCGACGATCACCGTGTTGATCGCGCTGGTGGTGGGGATTCCGGGGGCCTATGTGCTGTCACGCTATCGGCTGCCGGGGTCGGGGTTCATCGACACACTGCTGGACTTGCCGATCGTGCTGCCGCCGCCGGTGATGGGGATCAGTCTGCTGATCTTCTTCAGTACGGGTTTCGG
>JAUVSA010000078.1 GCA_030597345.1 Bacillota bacterium | reverse complement strand
TAGCCTGCTCAGAAGTTCAGTACTTTCACATCCGCAAGGGCCCACACACTCACGCCCTGGACCCGGTCCAGCTTCATGCTGATGCTCGACACCGGGATGTAGGCGTAGATACGCCCGATACCCCTGAAGCTCAGCCGCAGCTGCGCTACTCCCTTGACTCTCTCCACTTGCGACGGAGGCCCCGCAACCTGGGCAAACCCGATCCGCATACCCTCCGTCTCCAGACTGAACACCGGCACTGTCTTCTGCGCCGTTCCCGTCCAGTCCACCGCCTCCTCAGCCCCCGGCTCGGCCGCGCTGGTCGTCGCTGGCTCTTCCGCAGCCGGCTCCGCCTCCTCGCCTGGCGCGCTCTCGTAGTATGGCTCGAATCCCTCACTCGGACCTTGAGGCGGCTCCTCCGCCGCGGCCTCCCCCCCAAGGGCCAGCACGATGTTCTCCCCCCAGAGAGTCGCAAGCGCCTCCGGCGTCGCCCCTTGCGCGTCGGCCTCCGTCTCAGTCGCCGTCACGATCAACTGCTCGGCCATGAATACTCCGTGGCCTCCCACAATCGGGCCCACCGCAACATCGTAGTACTCGATGCTCGCCGCCATCGCTGACCGCAGCCGGTTCGCCACGATTTCCGCGCGCTCCAGCGCTATGTAGCCCCCAGCCGCTGTCCTCAGCACGACCACCACGCGTTCGCCGATCAACACCTCCGCCACTCGGACTCCATCCCGCTCCGCCGATCGATACGACACGGCCGCGCTGGAAAAACCAGCCGCCGCAATCAGCGCTGCGAGAAGCCCGAGCCCCAACAAGACCGGAACTCTCAGACGCCTAGCCATCGGCTCACACTCCTCTCGCTCACGACTTGCCGACCATTATACCCGCTTCCCCGCTCTCGGCAAGACTCACTGGCGCCTAACTTCGTCTTTCTGTCTCAGCTTCGGGTCATTCGCCCCCCGACGCATTCCAGCAGGGATCGCACCAGTCTTGACCGAATCCCCCGAACGATGGGAGGATTCGATGACCGCGGGCCGCGGCGCTTTCGCCGGTCTCACACGCGGCAACATGCAGCACGCCCTGTGCCGCCGTCTCCGCTCTGGTGGTGGCACGCGCCCTGAGCTGGCCCTTCTCGAAGACCGGGGGCAGCGAGCTGTCGTGAAGGACTACCGCGCCAGTGGCCGGCTCCTTCGCTCTCTAGTTGGGCCTTGGCTCATCCGCCGAGAAGCGCGCATCTACCGCACGCTCGCGGGAGCCCCCGGCGTGCCGCGACTCATCAGCGTGCTCGACCGTCATGCCCTCGTAGTGGAGCACGTCGAGGGACGCAATTGCGCCGAGTACGCCGACGGCGAGCTCCCCCCCGAGTTCTTCCTCCGACTTCAGCGGGTGGTAGAGGGCATCCACGCGCGCGGCGTCGTCCACTGCGACATAAAGAATCGCTCCAACATCTTGGTGGCCGACGGCGGCCGGCCGTACATCGTGGACTTCGCCTCTGCCTTCACCCGTGCCGGTGGCTTCGGGCCCCTTCGCCGCTTCGCCTTCGAGCGCTTCCGCACCGACGACCTCAGAGCCGTCGTCAAGGCCAAGCTCCTCGTCGGTCAGCTTTGGAACGAGCCCGACGCGCACTTCGCCTTCCGCCGCGGCCCGGCCGAGCGTGTCATCAGGGCCGTGCGGAACGCTGCTCGCCGGGCCTTCAAGCTGATCGCAGGCAGATAGGAAGCAACCATGCAGCGCCAGATCAACTCCGTCACCCGGCAGTCGAGCTTCGACATCCGAGTCGCCGAAGGCGACATCTGCGACCGCGGCGTAGAGGCCATAGTCAACGCTGCAAACAGCCACCTGTGGATGGGCGGCGGAGTGGCCGGCGCCATCAAACGCCGCGGCGGCCCCGAAATCGAGCGCGAAGCCATCGCCCAGGGCCCCATTCCCATCGGCGAATCAGCCGTCACCGGCGCCGGCACCCTCGAACTCGTCGAATTCGTCCTCTTCGGACGGAACGCGTACCAGGCCTTCGCCGACGTCATCGGCGGGGAGTGAGCTGACAACATGCGCACCTGTCCAAGATGCGGACGCGAGTACACTGACCAGGGCAACGTCTGCGACGCCTGCGCCGCCCGCACCCTCGCCCATCTCACAGCCAGGCGCTACCTCATCAGCGCCCTCGTGCTCTTCGTCGTGGTGGCCTTCGCTATCTTCGCCCACTCTCTCTTCCGATCTCGCCTCTTCCGGCCGCCCAGCGACTTCCTTCCCACCGATACTTGTCTCGCCCTCGGCGCGGACCTCCGACCCAACAGCTCCGCCATGCGCCATCTCCGCGACACTTGGTCCCCCTCAGACGTAGATCACGTCGTCGCGCGCGCCACTGACATTGCACAGGAGTTGGTCCACTGGACCGGCGTTCAGCTCGACCTGCGCGAAGATGCGTCTCGTTGGTTCGGCGGGGAGCTCATCGCGGCCGCCCTCGGCCCCCCGGACGGCGCGCCCGGCAGCCGATTCAAGTTCGTTCTGGTCGCCCGTGTCAGCAGCCTCCGGCGCGCCCGCCGCAGCTTCGACCGCGCGGTCGAACCCCTCGCTCGAGAGGCCGACTGGACGCGCTCCGTCATCCGCTCCCCCAAACACAGCGTCGTCACCTGGAGGACTCCACTCGGCGAAGTGGCCATCGCCTATGCCGCCCATGAGGGATGCTTGGTCGTCGGCACCGACGACATCGCGGTCGAGAGCTGCCTCCGCGCAGCGGCAGACCCGGCCCAGCGACTGATCGCCACCGAACGGTTCAGCAGGGCTTTCGGTGAGCTTCCCGACGATTCTCTCATCTGGTGCTACGCCAGCCTGCCACAGCTGCGCCAGCAGCTCGTCAGCGCGCTGCCTCAGCTCCGGCGCGGCTGGCTCGGCCTACTCGACCACTACCGCCGCGGCGCCCCCTCTCTCCCGGGGCCCCGCAGGCGCGCCGACACCCGCGCCGAGGCCGACTCAGGCGCTCTCGCACTCGCCGTCATCCCCGAGCCCGATGGCATCCGGGTGCATGGCAGCTACTCGCGAAGTCAGCCCCGCGAACCACTTCCACTTGAAGATCGGTCCCTGCTCGCCGAAGTCCTGCCTGGGGACGTCGCCGCCTATGCCTTTATCCACCAACCTCTGCGCTGGCTCGCCGCCCTGGAACCACCCCTCACCACCCGGCATGACGAGCCGCGCGCTCTCGGCCCCTGGCCGCCCCTCAGCACTTTCCTCCCGCTGCTGAACACCTGGCTCGGGCTCACCGAAGCCCCTGACGATCTGCTCCTCGCGCTGCTGCCCAGGGACGATCCCGAACAGCGACCCGCGCTGATCGCCGCGCTGCCAAACCCTGGGGCAGGTCCCACCCCGCAGACCCGACTCCCCAGAGCATTCCCTGCCTTCAAAGAGCAGATCGGAGAAGTGCTGGTCCTGGCTGCCGATGCCCAGGCTCTGGACCAGTGCCGGCGCGCCGCATCAGACCCCGACGCGCGCCTCCGTCTGGACCTCGACCCCGATGCTCACATCCAGGCCTGGGCCAGCCCCGCGCGCCTATCGCCCCTTCTCGCGAACTTTGGAGAGGTGAAGATGGAAGTGCGCGACCACCTCGCGGGCGGCGAAGGCGAACTCCTGCTCGAGGTCAACCCTCGGCATCTGCTGGGCGGGCGCTAGTGCTCGAACGCCCGCCGCCTGATGCTGCCGAAGAGCCACCCCCACAGGAACCCGAAGAACACGAAGTTCCCACTCAGCAGATACACCGCCAGACGGCTTTCCTTCGGCGCGAGATACCCGAGCCCCAGCGCCACTGCCCCACACATCCCCAGCGCTATCAGAATGGATGCTGACCAGTACTCGTCCAGCAGCGCCACGATCGGGTAGAAAAGCAGTGCCGCCCAGAAGAAAACGATGCCGGGGAGAGCGACGAAGATTCCTACTGGCGTCGTCTCCGCCCCAAAACCGGCCACCTGATACGATATCATCTCATCGTCGAACGGCATCAATATCGACGTCGCCGCCAACACCAGCCCCAACAAGAACCCCTCCACCAGGGCCGCATAGGCCAACCTGCCCGGGATGTTGAGAATCTCGCCCTCGCCCCAGTCGCCTCGCAGATAGACGCTGCCCGCCGCTACCGCTGCCAGCGCCAGCCCCACTGCCATCCACGCCCACGCCGGCCGGTTCAGCAGCGTGGGCCGCTCGCTCCGGTACCGCTTCGGCAGCGTCCGCCCTTCCCCCAGCGCTGTCACCTCTTCCAGCAGCTGCCAGTACCTGCGGTTGTTCGGCTCGAACTGTACCGCATAGTTGTACATCGTCAGCGCATCTCTGTACTTGCCCTGCTCCCGCAGGATATCCCCCAGCAGCCCGTAAGCTTCCGCATTACGACTATCCTGCTTGACCGCTTCTTTCGCCAGCTCCGCCGCATCGTTCATCTTCCGCTGCGCGTACGCCACCTCCGCGCCCACCAGCAGCCGCCCCGCCTCCGACAGCCCGCCCACCAGATCCGCCGGCTCCTCCCTGCCGCGGCTCTGCCGCAGGCGTCTGTCGTACTCGCGCCGATCCGGACTCAGCAGCAGAAGGTAGGCGTTCGTCCAGCGTCGAAACCCTCCGTCCTCCAGCAGTTGCCCTGGCGATACTTCCCTCCGGTAGTTGCGAACGAGCTGCCGATAGCGCGCGCGAATCTTCTCGGACGTCGCGCTTCGGGGAAGGCCCAGCAGGTCGTATGCGTTTCGTGGCTTTCGCAGCTTGAGCATAGCAGTCTCGGCGAGTATAGTTTGACCCGCCCACCCATGTCAAGATTGACCGCACCATGAACCAAGTTATCTTCCTCGGCACCGGCGGAGCACGCGTGTTGGTCTTCAAGCAGCTCCTCGCCTCTGGCGGCCTCTGGATCGAGCAGGCCGACACCCACATCTCCCTCGACCCCGGCCCTGGCGCCCTCGTCCAGGCCGCCAAGCGAAAGCTTGACCCCACCAAGCTCGACGCCATCATCCTCTCCCACCGCCACCTCGACCACTCCGCTGACGTCAACGTCATGACCGAGGCCATGACCACCGGCGGCTTCAACAAGCGCGGCCTTCTGCTCGCTCCCAGAGACGCTTACGAGGACGACCCCGTCCTCCTCCGCTATCTGCGGGACTACCTCAAACAGACGCTCGTAATCGAAGAGGGCGGCAGCTACCAGATCGGCGATGTCACCGTTCACTCTCCCATCCGCCACGACCACCCCGGAGAGGTATACGGCTTCGTTTTCGAATCACCCGGCTGCCGCTGGTCCTCCATTGCCGACCCCCGCTACTTCCCCGCGCTCGCCGACCACTCCCGCGCCGCCGTCATCGTCCTCCACACCGTCCGTCTCGAGGAAAGCGATATCTACCACCTCTCCATCCCCGACGCCAAGCGGCTGATCGAAGCCATCAAGCCCCAAACCGCCATCATCACCCACTTCGGCATGACCGTCTGGCGCGCCAAGCCCTGGGAAGTGGCCGAACGGCTCAGTCAGGAAACCGGCATCAAGGTCATCGCCGCCCGCGATGGAATGAGATTCGAACTGCCCGGCGACCAGATGGGAGAGGACTAGCCGCCGTGTCACCCTATTCCCCGACAATCCGCGAGATCACTCCCCCGCCCTCCGTCCTCGCCGCCTTCTCCGCCCTCCGGGGTCGCCCCGGCGCGATCCTCCTCCAGAGCGCCACCGAGGAGCCCCGGCTCGGACGGTGGTCGTTCCTCGCCTGCGACCCCTTCCTCACCTTCCGCAGCAAGGGAACGCACATCGAGATTCGCCGCCGGAAAGGCGTAGAGGTCCGAGAGGGAGACCCCTTTGTTGTCCTCCGCGACCTGCTCGCCGACTTCCGCGTCGAGCGGCCGCCCGGCGCCCCTCCCCTCATCGCGGGTACAATCGGCTACTTCGCCTACGACCTCGGCCGTTTCGTCGAGCGAATCCCCGACCACACAATAGACGACATCCCTGTCGCCGACTGCCATCTCGGCTTCTACGGCGCCGTCGCAGCTATCGACCACATCGAGAACCGAGCCTGGGTCTCCGCCATCGGCGCGCCAGAGGAACACCCAACCTCCGCGCAGAAACTCGCAGAGAAGCATGTGGCCGAGCTGGAAGAGCGCCTCACGAAGTCGGCCAACGACTCTGCGCCTCCGGCTCAGCCTCCCTTTATACCCCGCCTCCCCGTCACCTCCAACTTCACCCGCGGCGACTACCTCGCGGCGACCCAGCGCGCCAAGGACTACATCGCCGCCGGCGACACCTACGAGGTCAACCTTTCCCAGCGTCTCTCCGCCCCCCTCACCACCACCCCCTTCGACCTGTACTGCCGCCTCACCAACGACAACCCCGCCCCCTTCGCCGCCTACTTCGAAACCCCCGACGCCGCCATCGTGAGCTGCTCCCCCGAACGCTTCCTCCAGATCCGCGGCCGCGAAGTAGAAACACGCCCCATGAAAGGCACCAGGCCGCGCGGCGCCACCCCCGAAGAAGACGCCTGCCTCGCCCGCGAACTCCTCGCAAGCGAGAAAGACCGCGCCGAGAACATCATGATCGTCGACCTCGAGCGCAACGACATCGGCCGCGTCTGCGAGTTCGGCTCCGTCCACGTGCCCGAAGTCTTCACCCTCGAATCCTACGCCACCGTTCACCAGCTCGTCTCCACCGTCCGCGGCCGCCTCCGCCCCGATGCAACATCCCTCGACTGCCTGCGGGCCTGCTTCCCCGGCGGCTCCATCACCGGCGCACCGAAGGTCCGCTCAATGGAGATCATCGAAGAGCTCGAGCCCACCCGCCGCGGCATCTACACGGGCGCCATCGGCTACCTCTGCTTCTCCGGCGACATGGACGTGAACATCGTCATCCGGACCCTCGTTATCCAAGACGGCCTCGCCCACTTCCAGGTTGGCGGCGCCATCGTCGCCGACTCCGATCCGGAGGCCGAGTACCAGGAGACCATAGACAAGGCCCGCGCCCTCGCCCGCGCCCTCGCCGCCGAGGCAGACACGGAGGAGATCCAATGGCCGAAATAGCCTGGGTCAACGGCAAGCTGCTCCCGCCCGACGCGCCCGCAATCAGCCCTCTCGACCGCGGCTTCCTCTACGGCGAAGGCCTCTTCGAGACAATGCGCGCCTACCAGGGGAACGTCTTCAGGGTTGCGCAGCACCTGGACCGTCTCCTCGCGGGCGCGGCAGAGCTCAACTTCACACCACCTGACGCCGAGGCCATGATGGAAGTGACTCGGGAAGCCCTCGCCGCGAGCGGACTACCCGACGCGAGTGTCCGCCTCACCCTCACGCCCGGAATCGCCGGCTCCTCCTCCCCCACCCTCGTCATCCTCGTTCGCCCTCTCCCCCTCCCCCCGCCGGAGCGTTACACCTCCGGGTGCATTGCCGTCTCTGTGCCCGCCGCTCAGGTCGGCGAAACATCACTCCGCCGCATCAAATCCCTCAACTACCTCGACAAGCTCCTCGCCCAGCGCGCCGCCGCGCAGAAAGGCGCGCACGAGGCAATCCTCGTGGACCCCGACGGCTGCGTCGTCGAGGGCGCCATGCGCAACATCTTCGCCGTCTTCGGCGGCACGCTCGTCACCCCTCCGCTTTCCCGCGGCTTCCTCCCCGGCATCACCCGCGCCGCCGTCCTCGACATCGCAGAAGCGGAGAGCATCCCCCACACCGAGCGCGATCTCCCCCTGACCGAACTCTACACCGCCGACGAGTGCTTACTCACCAGCTCCCTCGCCGAAATCATCCCCATTGCCTCCTTGGACGGCAATTCCCTCAACCTCTCTGCCCCCGGCCCCCTCACGCAGGCAATCACACAAGCCTACCGCCATCTCGTGCATACGGAAACCACCCAACTGTAGGGCGCGCCACGCCGCATCCACTGTCAATAGACCGGCAGTCCGGCTCGGACCCGCGAGGGGGGGGGACGGCGGATATGTCTCCCCGACACCGCTTGCCCGGCACGGCAGTGTCGGGCCTTCCCTGGGGGGCTTGCGGGAGGCACAGCCCCCCGCTCGGTGTCCGTCCGGGATGATAATCCCGGGCACATCCCAGCTTCAGTTCTCCCCGAACCGCCCTGGATAAAACGCCCTCGCCATCGCCTCCACCGCCTCCACGATCCGCGGCCCCGCCCGCATGATCGGATCGGCCTCCAGCAGCACGATCCCGTCCCCCCGCACCGCCGACAGCCGCCGCATCGCCGTGTGGCGCAGCACCTCTCGCTTCATCCGCTCGGGATCTCCCGCCATCGTGGACAGCAGCAGGAAATCCGGATCCGCCGCCACCAGCGATTCGGTGCTGAACATAGCGAACCCCTTCTTCCGCGCCGCGATGTTCCGCGCCCCCGCCGCCCGAATCGCATCATCCTGAAACGTCCCCGAACCAGCCGTGTAGAGCGTGCTGACTTCGAGGACGATGAAGGCCGTGACTCTCTCCTCCTCCGGCACCTCCACCAGTCCCTCGGCGACGGCGCCCAGCCGCTCCCGCATCTCGCGGACCAGTTCATCCCCAGCTTCCTGCTCGCCTATGATCGCTGCAATCTGGCCGATCACCTC
>JAUVSA010000140.1 GCA_030597345.1 Bacillota bacterium | reverse complement strand
CGGCGGCGTCCGCAACGTATACGACCCGATGCGGCGCCAGTTTCGCCGCGCCGGCCACGGCCTGTGTCTCACCTGGTCCGCCAGCCTCGCCGCTTTCGCCTCCCTCGCCGCCTACGACCTCACCGGCGACGAGTTCTACTTCGACCGCGCCAAGTTGATCGCCCGCTACCTCAAGACCAACCAGAACCTCGACGAGTCTGACACCCTTCGCCACGGCTCCTTCGTGGTCAGCCGCGACCGCCTCTTCGTCGATGTCCCCGACCTCTCCTGGGCCGGCCGCCTCCTCCTCCACCTCTACCGCCGGACCGGTGAGCAGGAGTGCCTCGACCGCGCCAAGCTCGCCGCCGACTGGCTCCTGCGCGTCGCCACCATGCCCCACGGCGGCTTCACCACCTTCTATCTGCTTGACACCCAGCAGCCCGTCGCCTATAGCCACGGTTCCGACGGCCAGCACGGCATCTTCCTCGCCGACCTGCACGAAGAGACGAATGACGACAAGTACGCGGCACCCCTCGGACCCCTCGCCGACATGCTCAGCGGCCCCGGCCAGCACGAGACCGGCCCCTACTACGCCAGCGTCCGCGCCGATGGCACTCCCGTCTTTGAGGGCTGGGACGAGGAGTCCGGACACCCGCTCATCGACGGAATCGAGAGCATCGTCACTGGCCCCCGCCAGAACTACTACGCCGCCCTCTTCCTGATCCAGCAGTACCGACGCGACGGCAACCAGGCCCACCTCGACAGCGCCCGCCGATGCTGCCAGTGGACGGTGGACCGCTTCGCGCACGACGGCTACCTCTCCGAGTGGCTGAGCTTGGCGGATGGGAAGTGGGTCCCTGACCGTCACCCTGACATTGCTTCACCCGGCGCAATGACCAGGGTCTACCTCGCCTTAGACGAGGCAGAGCCGGACCCCCGTTGGCTCGCCGCCTGCCTGGAGTGCGCCGCCTGGACCATGCGATGGCAGCGTCACCAGCCCAGCGATCCTGACCTCGACGGTGCCATCATCGTCGAGCCCCAGCTCGTCGCCTACCACATCTCCTTCGCCGCCTGGGGCCTCCTCGAGCTGGCCCAGCACCTTAGGCGGAGCTCCGACGAAGAGTGAGGTTGCTCAGGCGTGTCCCATTCCGACCTAACTATCATAAGACGGTCTCCTCCTGTAAGTGTTGAAAGGTGCTCGAAGCACAAACACTATCGTCCGCAGGGCGCCTCACAGGGGATCGTTGACACGCCGTCTTATGAGAACACACACAGACTCCATCACCTCCCCCGGATGTCGTCAAAACGACCGACGACCGGCAGGAATCACCTCGGCCCTACCCGAAGTCTCAGGCACTTCGCACTTCCCTTCGGGGGACGGCGTCAGCGTGACGCAATAAGGTGAAACTCTCGTGACCGAAGAAGCCACCCAGCCGGTCGTTTGCCCAACCTGCGGGGCGACCAGTACTCCGGGGGGCCATCTCTGCCGGCCCTTCCCGCCCACCGAGCCCTATCGCTGCGAGTTCTGCGGCGCGGAGACCGATGACCCTCGCCACATGTGCTACCCCCAGGTCGAGCACCTCAAGTATCAGTGCACCCACTGCGGCCGCCTCGCCGCCAAGGCGGACGCCCTCTGCCACCCCAAACAGATCGCGGGAGCCTGAGCCCGCGTCGAGAAAGACCACCTCGGAAGGAGCCCCACTTTACGATGAAGCCTGATGCCTCTAGACTCCCCACCCGCCGTCTCGGCAAGACCGATCTCGAAGTCACCATCGTCGGCTTCGGTGGCATACCTATCCAGCTTGAGACCGAAGAGAATGCCATCGCCGCCGTCCGCCGCGCCTACGATCTCGGGGTTAACTTCTTCGACACCGCCCGCGGCTACACCACCTCCGAGGAGCGCATCGGCGAAGCTCTCGAGGGCCGCCCCTACATCGTCGCCACCAAGTCGGGCGACCGCGATCCGGATGGCGCATACCAGGATGTCCTACGCTCGCTCCAGAACCTGCGCCGCGATCACATCGACCTCTACCAGCTCCACGGCGTCAACGACGACGAAGACCTCGAGAAGGTCCTCGCGCCCGGCGGCGCGCTGGAGGCCCTCCGCCGCGCCCGCGACGAAGGCCTGATCGCACACATAGGCATCACCGGCCATCGCCGCGAGACCCTCGTCAACGCGGTCAAGCAGTGCGATGACTTCGCCACCGTTCAGGTGCCCTTCAATCTGGTCGAAACCGAGATTCTCGACACCCTCGTCCCCCTCTGCCAGGAGCGCGACGTCGGCACCATCGCCATGAAGCCCGTCGGCGGCGGGAACTTCACCAACGCGCCCCTCGCCATCAAATGGTGCCTCACTCAGCCCATCACCACTGCCATCCCCGGCATGGCTAACGTACGAGAAGTCGAGGAAGACGTCGCCGTCGCGCGAGACATCACCCTCACACCGGACGAGCAGGCCGAGGTCGACCGCATGACGTCGGAGCTCGACCAGCGCACCTGCCGCCGCTGCCGCTATTGCGAGCCCTGCCCCCAGGGAGTGCAGATCGGCATGCTCTTGCATGGCCGCTCCATAATCCGGCGCATGGGCGCCGAGCGTTGGAAGGAATGGGGCGCCATCGACGTGATAGCCAGCGCCGACCTGTGCACCGAGTGCGAAGAATGCCTTCCCAAGTGCCCCTACCATCTCCCCATCCCGGACCTCATCCGCGAGCACGTGGCCTACTACCGCACCATCCCTGAGCTCACCGAGGACTAGCGCATACTCCTGCACACTCTCGCCTGAAGCGGACTCGGCGAATCGCAGCCCCGAGGAGGGGACACTATGTTCATCGTGCACGTGCACGTCCACGTCAAGCCGGACTGCCTCGACCAGTTCCGCCGAGCCACCCTGGAGAACGCCCGCAGCAGCATTGACGAACCTGGCGTGGCCCGCTTCGATCTGCTCCAGCAGTCGGATGAGCCCTCCCGCTTCCTCCTCGTCGAGGTCTACCGCCAGCCGGAAGACGCCATTCGACACAAGGACACCGCACACTACCAGGTCTGGCGCGACACTGTCGCGGACATGATGACCGAGCCGCGGTCGAGCGTGAAGTACGCGAACATCTTCCCCGATGACGCCGGCTGGGGATAGTGATGCAGTTTGAGTTTGCCACCGCCACCCAGATCCTCTTTGGGGCCGGCCGGCTCTCGGAGGTGGGTCCGCGCGCCGCCGACCTCGGCCGCCGCGCCTTGGTAGTCACCGGCGCCGCGGCCGCCCGCGCCCAGCCGCTCTTGGACCTATTGGCCGACGCCGGAGTCGAGACTCATCCCTTCCCTGTAGCGGGAGAGCCCACCATCGAAACCGTCCGGATGGGCGCGGCGGCCGCGCGGGAGGCCGATTGCGACCTCGTCGTGGCATTCGGCGGCGGGAGCGCCCTGGATGCGGGCAAGGCAATCGCGGCCCTGCTCACCAATGGCGGCGACCTGCTGGATTACCTCGAAGTGATCGGACGCGGACGCGCCCTGACCCGGCCCTCTGCCCCTTACATCGCCATCCCCACCACCGCCGGCACTGGCGCGGAGGCGACTCACAACTCCGTGCTGGCTTCGCCCGAACACCGGGTCAAGGTCTCTCTCCGCAGCCCCCTCCTGCTGCCGCGGCTCGCTCTGGTGGACCCTGAGCTGACCTACAGCCTCCCGCCCGACATCACGGCCCGCTCCGGGCTCGACGCGCTCACGCAGCTCATCGAGCCCTTCGTCTGTCTGCGGGCCAACCCCCCAGTGGATGGGTTATGCCGCGAGGGACTGAGTCGCGTGGCCCGCTCCCTGCGCCGGGCTTACACCCAGGGTGATGACCCCGCCGCCCGGGAGGACATGGCTCTGGCGAGCCTCTTCGGCGGCCTCGCCCTGTCCAACGCGGGCCTCGGAGCGGTGCACGGCTTCGCCGGGCCGCTGGGCGGCATGTTCCCCGCGCCTCACGGCGCCGTCTGCGGCCAGCTGCTGCCCCACGTCATGACGGCCAACATCCGGCTGCTGGAGAAGGATGCGCCGAAGAGCCCGGCGCTCCACCGCTACAAAGAAGCCGCCTGCATCCTCACCGGTCGCTCCGACGCGGCGGCGAGCGATGGCGTAGCTTGGGTGGCGGACCTCGTCGCAGAGCTCGGAGTGCCCCCGCTCTCCCGGTACGGTATGACCCCCGCGGACCTCCCCGGGGTGGTGGAGAGGGCCGCCAAGGCCGGCAGCATGAAGGCCAACCCGGTCGCGCTCGACGCCGACCAGATGCGGGACATCCTCACCCGCGCCCTCTAACCTTAACCACCCGCCGCCCGGCTTGACGGCCATGCCGCCCGATGTGAGCGATGCGACTCAGGGCTTCTCCCACGCGCCGATACTCGGCTTCTCCCCTTCAGGCACGTCGTTCCCCCAGAAGTCCCGCCCCCCGTTGTCCTCGATCGGAAGCCCCGCGCCGATGCATGGCGAGTCCCCCCGAAGCCGGTACGCCGCCAGCTTCGCCAGATCCTCCGGCTTGATCTCCGGCGCGGACCCCGCCTCCACCAGGAACGGATCCGCATACAGCCCGACTATCGCGTCTCCGATCTTCTCCTGTCCGGTCGCAGCGGCCCAGTCTTCCAGGCTCGTGTACTTGCCGTCGGGCGTGGGGATGGAGAACCCCTCCCCGACCGACCAGTAGCTGTTTCCCTCGAAGCGCGCGTAGCTCCAATCGCCCTTGATGATCTCGTCTCTCGTCACGAAGACATTGTTCCGGAACTCCAACCCAGGCACCGGCCGCTCGCCGAAGCCCACCGCGCCGCCCTTCTCGTTGTACACCGTGTTGTTGTAGATCTGCGCATCGGACATGCCCCCGTTGTTGGCCATCACCTCGATCCCGCACCCAATGTTGTTCTTCGCGCCATCGTTCACGCTGATGTTGTATCGCACGATGTTGTTCTTCCAGACCGGCGCGCTCCAGTACTGACACAGGAAGTACCCCGGCCCATCATTCTCGTACGAGTAGTTGTACTGCATGATCGAATTCGTCACTCCCCCGTCGAAGTCGAACCCCCCGCCATCCCATCCCGGACTCTTGTTGTGGTGCGCAACGCAGAACTGAATGATCACCCGGTCCGCATTCCACGCCCAGATCCCCACCGGTCCGTTGCCCGTCCGCGGCATGTCCCACCCGTTGTTCATCGCCTCACAGTACTCGATCAAACACCCCTTCACAGTGCCCACCACGATACCATTCCCGCTGTGGTTGGTAAGGTTCACGGGGTTCCCCGGATTGTTCTCCGCAACACAGTAGCCGATATAGATCCGCTCCGACCAGCGTTCATCCGGCGGCCGGCCCCCGCCCACCGCGATCCCGTCGGCCCCGTTCTCATGCGCATAGACGTGTGTGGCTCGCGCGTCGCGAAGGCCGGCCAGCAGCAGGCCCGATCCGCGGAATCCACTGACATCGACCTGATCCACCTCCAACCCATCCCCATCCGACAGAAACACACCGTTCTCTGTGTTCCCCTCCTTGCGGCCCGAGCCCACGAAGTTCAACTCCCTGATAACAAGGTAGCTGCATCCCTCCGCGACCAGCCCGCTCCCATTCCCGCCGTTGATCGTCGCCCGACCTTCACCGTAGGAACTCACCACGACTTTCTTATCGCTCGTGCCGCTGTCCTTGCCGTCGAGGAGAATCGTGCCGTCAAAGGTCTTGCTCCCTTCGAACAGCACCCGATCTCCCGGCTCGAGGTCTACACTGTTCACCTTGGCAATGCTCTGCCACGGCTTTGCCGCGGTGCCCGGATTCGAGTCGCTCCCCGTCGGACTGACGTGATAATCCGTGGCATTTGCGCAGCCACCACTCACCATGCACAAAACCATCAGCCACCTCACTAACCATACGTTCTTGCCAGCCACAGCTCTCCTCGTTTCCGCCTCCCGGCCTTCGCTGTCGCGCCGGCCCGGGTTGCAGCCCCCTTCTTCACCACGCCGCACCCGTCTCCTCCTGTAGGGCGGGGTCAGAGCTTGTCCTAAGCAGAAGCGAAGG
>JAUVSA010000249.1 GCA_030597345.1 Bacillota bacterium | reverse complement strand
CTTCGGTGGCAACCTGATGGCCAGGATTGTGTGCCGTGAGGCGCGGCCGCAGATGTCCACCGTTCGGCCGGGGGTCATGAAAGCGTTAGAGCCGGATGCGTCGCGGGTCGGAGAGGTAGTTGAGGTGCCCGTCAGCCTCGACGAGCGCGGCGTCCTCGCCAAGATCGTGGAGGTCATCCAGCAGGAGACCGATGGTCAGGTCAACCTTCAGGACGCGGAGGTCATCGTGTCCGGCGGCCGCGGCCTGGGCAAGCCGGAGAACTTCGCGCTGATCCGCGAGCTCGCCGAAGCGCTCGGCGGCGCGGTGGGCGCCTCCCGCGCGGCGGTGGATGCCGGCTGGATCCCCGCCTATCACCAGGTGGGCCAGACCGGCCGCACGGTGCAGCCGAAGCTCTACATCGCCTGCGGGATCTCCGGTGCGGTGCAGCACCTCGCGGGGATGGGCAGCTCCGACGTCATCATCGCCATCAATAAAGACCCCTCCGCCCCCATCTTCAACATCGCCACGTACTCGGTGGTCGGCGATCTGTTCGAGATCGTCCCTGCGTTGACGAAGAAGCTGAGGGAAGTGCTCTAGCGGCTCCGCCTCATTCTCCCACCGGAACCTCGCAGGTGAAGTACTGCTCCCCTCGCTCCGGCGCCGCGACCACGCTCGTGCCGTCGGCCCTGGTGACGCCCGATGGGGCGTTCACCGGCCGGTCCTCGGCGGCGGCATTCACGTGCACGATGGGGATTTGCAGGACCCGCGCCCACAGCTCAGTTGACGACTGATGGAAGGGCCGGTGGCGCAGGTCGCCTCCGGAGTTGACCGCGTGCAGCAGCAACTGGGCCCCCATTTGCTTGAGCTTCCAGGGCAAGTATGGGTTGGGCATCGTGGTGAAGCCCGGCGTCGCCCACAGGTCGTTGCAGATCAGCACTCCGAGACGTATGCCGCGCCAGTCGAACGTCCGAAGCCGCCCCTCGACGAAATCGCGCATCTCCCCCGTGCCGGGATGATTGAGCGAACTGCAGCGCAGGATCTTCGCGTGGAAGCCCAAGCACTCCCCCTCCGGCGTGTACAGGCGCACCTGATTGTAGCAGTACTCCTGGTCGTCCTCGACCTCTTTGTAACACGTCCCAAGGGCGAGACCGACCCTCACATTCGCCGCCGCGGCACGCACTCGCTCGACCGCCGCGGCCACCTCTTCGCGGTCGAAATCCGCGCGGTATCCTGAGAGCGAACCCTCCGGCGTCAGCAGGATATCCACGCAATCGCCCGCGGCCCGCTCGATACCTGCCATAATGCGTCTCTCATTCTCACCGACATCGGACCCAACGAACATCTGCAGCCCCGACACTCTCAGCGTCATTGCCATGCGATCAGCTCTTCTTCGGTCACCGTGGCGTCCACTTCATACCTGAGCCAACTCCTCGTCAATCCGCGCCTTCAGGTGCTCGACTATCGCCTTCGCCAGCCGCTCCCCCAGTTCCGGCGACGCCTGCTCCCGGAAATCCTCACTGAACTCCCACTTGCCGCGCGGCGACCGGTACCCCCACGCGTTCTCGCGGGGCTCATACTCGTACGGGATCTCAAGCTCGTTCTTCCACCTGTCCATCTGCACCAGGTCCGGGTACAGGGCCATCATCAATGAAGTCTCGTACTTGTCCGCGTGGTCGGCCTCGCACGGGAACCCGCTGAAGTCCACCCCCTCGTACTCCGGCTGCGCGATGATGCGCACCTTGCTGTGGGCCATGTACTCGGCCGCGGCCTCCTTGATCGTCTCGACCTGATACGGCCCGTAGTGCCCGGTCAGCAGCACTATCAGCTTCGCTCCGAGCTTCTCCAGGTTCTCGAAGTACTCCCCGAGAATGTGCTTCACCAGGTCTTTGCTGAACGTGATCGTCCCCAGCATCTCGTCGTAGCCGACAACCCCGAACCAGTTCTGCGGCAGCAGGATTGCGTCCGCTTCCTGTGCGAGCCGTTCGGCTATGCCGCGCATCTTGAGCGCATCGGTCCCGAGCGGCAAATGGTCCGCGTGCCACTCCAGAATGCCGGTCGCGAGAATGAAGACGGGCTTCTCCGCCACCGCCACCGTGAACTCCGCCGGCGTCATCTCCTCCATCTTGTGTTTTCGTGCCATACGTCGCTTGCCTCCTGCCCCGGAACCGGCCAGGGCAGAACGTTGCGTTCTGCCCACAGCTACAGCCTCACCGCGAGCCCCCGCTCCCGCAGGTGCTCTTTCACCTGCCGGATGGTGAAGATGCCGAAGTGGAAGACCGAGGCCGCGAGGACCGCCGCCGCGTGCCCCTCGGCGACCGCTTCGTAGAAGTGCTCCAGCTTGCCAGCCCCGCCGCTGGCTATCACCGGCAGCCCCGTGGCGTCGGCAATCGCCCGCGTGAGCTGGAGGTCGTAGCCATCCTTGGTGCCGTCGGTTGCTTTGCTCGTGGGCAGAATCTGGCCCACACCTCTGCTCTTCATCTCCTCAGCGAACTCGACCGCGTCCTTGCCCGTGGCGGTGCGGCCCCCGTCCACGTAGACTTCGCGCTTGGAGGGGCAGGAGTCGTTCGCGTCTGCGTCAATGGCGACCATGATCTTCTCTGGCCCGAACTTCTCGACCGCGGCTCTCACCATCTCCGGATCGCGGTAGGCCGCGCTGGATATGGAAACACAGCTCGCGCCGGACTTCAGCGCCTGTGCAATGTCCTCAAGCGACTTGATCCCTCCCCCAATCGTCAGCGGAACATCCACCACCGCGGCGACCTTTTCGAGGACGTCGAACATGGTTCGGCGCTTCTCGACGGTGGCGGTGATATCTAGGAACGCGATCTCATCTGCGCCGCCCTCCGAATACGCTCGCGCAGCCTCCACAGGGTCCGCGGCGTCCACCAGGTCGACGAAGTGCACGCCCTTCACGACGCGGCCCTCTTTCATGTCCAGACATGGTATCACTCTCACGAAGTCCACTCTTGCACCTCCTCGGCCATAGCCTATGCCAGCGTCTCGTGGATGAAATCAATCTCCTTCTCCGTCAATCTCCGGCCGGCGCCCGAGACATTGCATTTCGCCTGCCGCTCGTTCCGGAAGCCGGGGATCACGCAGCCCACCCGCGGGTGGGCCAGGACGTAGTTGAGCGCCATCGCGGCGAGATCCTCAGTGGTTGAGCCGAAGCGAGTCTTGAGCTGCTCGAGCTTCGGCTTCAGCGCGGCCAGCGCCTCCGCAGAGAAATCGTCGCTCCCCCGGCGGTGATCCCCCGACTCGAACTGCGGCGGATTCTTCGGATCGTACTTGTCGAGCAGCCGTCCCTGCGCCAGCGGACTGAAGGCGACAAACACCAAGTCGTGTTTGTCCATCAGCTCTTGCAGGCGAGAGCCGGGCCGGATGAATTCGTCGCTCAACGCGTTCGCCGAGCCTTGCAGGGCATGCGGCTGGACCACCGGGACCACCCGCTCGAAGTCTTCCGCCGAGTACGCTGACTGGCCCTTGTATCGTACCTTCCCTTCCTCGACGAGCCGGTTCATCATCGCTACAGCGTCGTCGAGGTACTGGTCGTTCGGTCCGAAATCCGCGTGATGGAAGTAGTAGAGGTCGATGTAGTCTCGTCTCAGGTTGACCAGCG
>JAUVSA010000139.1 GCA_030597345.1 Bacillota bacterium | reverse complement strand
GGACATGGGGCCGCGCGACTACTACGGGACGCCGCTGCCACAGGCGGGGCCTGTGGACATCGGCTGCGCCGCAGCAGGCACAGTGAAGCGCGCTGGCAGTTAGACGAGGCCTGTCGGCGGCGCGCAACCACACATAGCGGCGCGTAACCACACATAGAATGGAGCGACACGGAGATGGCGAGTAACAGGATTGAGGTGGATGTATCGCAGGTCGTGACCGAGGTGGACCGGCGGGTCATCGGGATCAACATAGATTACCTGGTTGACCACGACTCCAATCGGGGTCCGGGGGCGCGGCCGCTCGAAGAGGCGCTCAAGGAGATGGGCGTTCGCTCCTTGAGATTCCCCGGCGGAGACAAATCCGACAACCACCTCTGGTCGGTGCCCCCGTTCGAGCGCCCTCAGCCCGCGCTCGCCTGCGGGCCGCGCAAGGGACGGGAGGTGGAGCTCCAGTCCGCCGACGGGGAGTGGACGGTCCGTCGCCTCGATTTCGATGAGTTTATGGATCTCTGCAAGCGCATAGACGCGGAGCCGACGGTAGTTATCTGCTACGACGCGCTCTTCACGCCGGGGTGCACCGTCACCAAGGAACGGCTTCTGGAAACGGCCGTCGCCTGGGTCGACTACGCCAACGTGAAGAAGAAGTACGGCGTCAAGTACTGGGAGCTCGGCAACGAGGCATACATAGACGCTACCATCAGCGTGCACGATTACGCGCGGGACTTCATCGAGTTCGCCAAAGCGATGAAGAAGGTCGATCCCTCGATCTGGGTCGGGGCGAACGGCCCGCCTCGCGCCGATGGGACCGGCCGAGGAGAGGCGAACGAAGGAGTGCTCTGGTGGAAGGTCCTGTATGAGGCGGCGGCCGAGCACATCGACTTCGTGCCGATCCACGTCTACTCGTGCTGGAAGTGGGGCAGCTACGAGCACTACCGGGACCACGGCCCCGGCTATCCGGAGGCCCATCGCGATGCCATCAGCCCCCTCGAGGCCGCGCGCAAGTGGGGCCCGCCGGGGTTCGCCGATCGCCTGCGCCTAACGGTCACAGAGCTGAACGCGGCCGACTGGTCCGAAGACGGATGGCCGAAGGTGAACGACCTGGGTCACGGGCTCGTCGCGTTCGACATATTCGGCACGCTGCTGGAGATCGAGCAGATAGATATGGCTCAGATCTGGAACACCCGCTGGGTGAGTCATTCGCCGGACCAGCCCAGCCTTTGGGATGCAGTGGACGACGATAACCAGCTTCAACCGACCGGGACGCAGCTCGCCATTTGGAGCCAG
The DNA here is from genome assembly GCA_030597345.1 of Bacillota bacterium. Classification (GTDB taxonomy): domain Bacteria; phylum Armatimonadota; class Hebobacteria; order Hebobacterales; family Hebobacteraceae; genus JAUVSA01. The sequence continues at coordinate 4,723 of JAUVSA010000139.1, read as the reverse complement.
TTCCTGAAGGACCGGATGGTCCACATCGAAGAGCCCAAGCGCATGCGCACCTTCGCCAGCTACTCGCCGGACTCTGGCGGTCGAAGCTCGACTGGCGGTCGAAGCTCGACTGGCGGCCTCAGCCTCTTCCTCATCAACAAGGACACGGCCGCGCGGGAAGTCGCCATAGCCGTCAAAGGGTATCAGGCCTCATCGGTCCAGCGGTGGCTGTGGCAGGGACAGGGCCCGGAGGACTATAAGCCGATCTGGTCGGGACCCGAGAGCCTGTCAGTCGATGGCGATGAGATCGGCCTTACGTTACCCGCCGACTCGCTGACCGTGCTCGACTTGAGCAAGAGTGGCAGCTAGCAGGGCGAAGCTGGACGAGCCGCCGTCGTCATTCATCTGGTAACGCTCGCACGCCGCCGCCATGGCGGCCTGCGAAGCATGCCTAGCCACTGAAGTTGCCGCAGTCGCCACCCAGGGGCCGCGACGCAGTCATCTCAGATATCCGCTGCAGTATGGAACAAGCCCTTGAAACCGCACTCGGTACCTGCGGAGGACCGCGTCGAGCTGGCCCCGAGGCCTCGTCCGGGCTGCCCAGCACGGGGCTGGCGCGGGGGTTGCCGAATGAGTCGGAGGCACTTACAGACAACTTCTCCGCGCGGCCGTACGCCGCGCGCCTCTCGGCCAGGCCATTATGTCTGGCCATTCCTCCGATTGGCCCTGACAGCCGCTCTGATCGTCTCCGCCGCTTCCTCCGCGAAGTGCGCCGAGCGCGCCGTCGTTCAGCGCGTGGAGGTGACTTCCACCGACGGCCGACTCAAGATCACCATCACCACCACTGCTTCTCAGCCGCCTGCGTTCGAGACCTTCTGTCTCCGTGGGCCGGATCGCCTGGTGCTCCAGCTGCCCGGCTTCTGGCTGGAGGCCGAAGGTCCGCGTTCCATCTCCGCAGGGCAAGCCGGCGTGAAGCGTGTTCGCCTCGCCCAGTTCCGAAGCCGCCCGCCGATCGCTCGGCTCGTCTTCGATCTTTCCGTTACCCCCGATCGCCTCCGATACCAGACCATCTCCCGGCCCGGGGTCGGTTCGCTGGAGATCGATTTCTCACCTCCCATAGGCGCGCCTCCCATAGGCGCGGCGCCGCCGGCGCCGATCACATCTGGGCAGGTTGAGCCAACACCTGCGCCGTCTCCCGCAGTCGGACCAGAGCCTGTCCCGGCGCCTCCTGAGATCGCCCCTGCCGGCGCGGAGCCAGTCGCTCCCGCGCCGTCCGCGCCTGAGATGCTGGAACCTCTCCCTGCGCCCGGCAGGCGACCTTCGCCCGTCCCGACTCAGGCTCCCCGGCCCGCGGTCCCCTCTGCCGAGACGCCGGTGTTCGCGTGGGTTTTGGCGACTGTGCTCGGATTTCTTCTGGCTGTGCTGGTGGCCAGGTACGTCGCGGAGCATCTGAGGGCACGCGGCCGCACTGCGGAGCTTCGGCGAGCGCTCCAATCGGAGGAGGAGGCCGAACGCCTCGCCGCTCTCCGCGCACTCCGGCAGTGGCCAGTGCCCGACCTCCGCTCCGTGCGCCGGCACCTCCTCATCGCTGCCGCGGATTCCTCGCCGCCCGTCGCGGAGGAGGCGGCGGACTTGGTGCGGCTGGCCTGCCCGATTGAGACGCTGGTGTCCGAGCTGGCGAAAGGATCGATGCACGCTCGCGTTGAGGCCGCTGGCGCGCTGGCCCGTCACCCGGCAGAGCTGGCCGCCGCGCCTCTCCTTGAGGCCGCCCAGTCCGGCCCTCCTTCGGTATGCGAGGCCGCTGTTCACGCACTGGTTAGCCTCGTGCGGCAAGCTCCCGTGCGGCCGATATTGCTCGCGCTCGTGCACGAAGATCAGTCAGCGCAGGAGATCGCCGCGGAGGTCATCCGCGCCGCAGGAAGCCAGGCGGCACGCCCACTCATCTCGGCGCTCGGGGACACTGACGAGCTGGTCCGATGCGGCGCAGTCGAGGCACTGCTCCTGGTTGCGCCGGAGGGCAGCGGCAAGGCCCTCTCCGACCTGCTCGGCGATCCTCTGCCGCAGGTCCGCGCGCGAGCCGCCCGCGCCCTCGGCCTGTTCCCGGCTGATGCCGCCTACCGGATGCCGCTGCTTGCCGCTCTACAAGACCCATCGCCGGCCGTTCAGCAGGCCGCTGCCCTCTCCCTCGCGCGGATGGGTGGGGAAGACATCGATGTGCTGCTTGCGGCGCTCGACCGACGCGCCTCCGAACAGCCCGACCTGCCTTTCGTGGGAGTGCTGCTCGATACCATTGCCTCCCGATGCGTCGATCCGCTGCCGGCCCTGGAGCGCGCCATCTCCGGCCTCAACCGCAACCTGACCACGGGGCTTTCTCAGGCGCTGGAACGCGCCGGCAGACTCGATGCCTGGGTGCAGGGCCTGCCGCAGGTAGAGACTGAGCAGCGCGAGCTGAGGCTTTCCCTCCTGCGGGCCGCGGGTGAGCGGGGCGTCACTGGACCGCTGCTGCGCGGCCTCGAGGCGCCCGACCCAGCGCTTCAGGAGCTGTGTGCGCGCCTGCTTGCCGAGGTGAGAGAGCAGGAGGCAGTGCAAGGCCTGTCTCACCTGCTTTCTCTCCCACACGAATCTCTGAGGACCGCTGGCGCGCAGGCATTGAGCGAGATCGGCGGCCCCGAGGCCGTCTCCGCCCTGATATCAGCGCTGGCGGATCCCGCCTCCCTCGTGCGAGCGACGGCTGCGCAGGGCCTCGCCCGAGCCGTTGGCCCTGCCAAGCCCACCGAAGAACCTTCGACCGACCAGGACACTGCGCGCTCCTCCGCAGCCGCCGCTCTAGCGAAGGCTCTTCAGGACCCCCACCCGGACGTTCGTGCCGCTGCCGCGGCCGGGATCGCTGTGCTCCATGTTGCGGAGCACGTGCCTGCCCTGGTGGAACTCGCGCTGCGCGATGCTGAGTCCGCCGTGAGGACGGCCGCCGTCGCCGCCCTCGGCCAGATGCGCGCCTACGATGTGCTGCCTCTGCTCATGGATGTGGTCAACGACTCAGATCCTGAGCTTCGCGGCCGTGCCGTCCACATCTTTGCATCTGCCGGAGACCCCATGGTCGCCGACGTGCTAGTCGGTGCTCTCCGGGACGAAGACGTGAACGTGAGAAAGAGCGCCGGCCGCGGCCTCTGGGAGATTGCCACCCAGGGCCACACGCAGACTTTGATCCCCTACCTGAACAGTCCCGACCCTCGCGTGCGATGTGCTATCGCGGGCGCCATTGGCAAGACCGAGGCGGCCGAACACGCGGCAGTTCTCGCGGAGGCTATCACCGACCCGGACGCGTTCGTCCGTGCCAGCGTTGTCAACGCTTTCCGCTCCTTGGGAGAGGCCGCCGCCGACTACGTCAGCACGCTTGTCGGTCGGCTCGCCGACTCCGACGCCTACGTTCGCGCCCGCGCGGTGGAGGCGATATCTACTGTGGTTCCCACGAGCGAGGAGGCCGCCCATCAGGTCATTCCCCTCGCCGCCGACCCCGATCCAAGAGTGCGCGAGGCAGTTGCCGTCTACCTGCTTGCGCTGCTCGACAGGGAAGTCCAGGGACCTATCCTGGAACTCCTGGGCGATCCCGCACGCCGCCCGGAGGCGCTTCAGCTTCTGCATGAGGCGGACGAGGCTCAACTGCGGAAGTTGCTGCACGCTGCCCGGAGCGCGCCGGAGGAGACCCGCCGCACTGCCATGGAAACGATCTCCTACCTCCTCAGCAGGCGGTGGACCGCGCAGGACTTCAGGGCCGAGCTGGATTCTCTCGATCCCGAGGTTCGTCTCGGCGGCCTCGAGGGTCTGGCATTAGTGGGGAGTGCGGAGGCCGTCCGCGAGGTGATCCGCGTGCTGAACACCGACCCCTCCCATGAGATCAGAGTCAGAGCCGCCCGGATCCTCGGACAGTCTTCCGACGCGGCCGCCTGGGAGGCACTGAAGAAGGTCGCCGCAGAAGAGCCGGACCCCCGAGTACGAGATGCCGCCCTTCTACTTACTCAGCCCGAATAGTCCACCCGCTGAACCGCGGCCCCCGGAGCGCAGCAGCGTGCGGCCCGTGCACGCCGGGCTCGCGCCCGCTGCTATTTGCCTGTCTGCCCGTCGGTGCCCCGCTTTGCTCTTGCCGCCAGAACCAGCTCCAGCCTGTCCCCCAGCTCCTCCCACCTCTCGTCCGGAAGGCGAGCCTCGTTCGGCAGGTGACCTCTCTGCTCCGCACTGCGTAGCTTCAGCGGAGCAGTGTCGCCCGGCAGATCGGCGCTGTGCGCCCGAGCTTCGCGCTCCCACCTCGCCGGAGCGCGCTCCGGCGCCGGCGGCCTCTGGATAGTCTGCCCCCCTTCGGCCTCCCTCTCCGCTGGCAGTCGACCTTCGACCTCGGCTGGCCGTCCCGCCTCCTCCGATCCCACTCGGCGCATCAGTCTCAGCACCTCGGAGAGAGGTACGTCGGTCCAGCGCTCGACCTCGACACAGCCCGGCAGGTGACCTTCGCCCGGCCGCCATTGCGTCTCGTCGTCGGTCTTCTGCGGCGCCTCGGCCAGCCGTCGGCCGCGGGGGTCCCGCGCGGTCCACATCAGCAAGTGCGGCCGGACCCGGCGAACCACCTCCTCGAGGCGATCTCCAGTCGAGGCTTGGCCCCCAGGGCCGGCGAGGCTGCTCTCGGCGCGCTGTTGGGGCCCCTCCCGCTCGTCCCGGAGTTCCTCTCCCACGCTCTTGGCGACACCGCTCTCTT
>JAUVSA010000114.1 GCA_030597345.1 Bacillota bacterium | reverse complement strand
GGGCGGGTGAGGAGGGCGCGGGCGATGGCGACGCGCTGCTGCGCGCCGCCGGAGAGCGGACTGGGGAGGGGATGGTCGCGTCCGGCGAGCCCCACCCGGGCCAATGCGTCTCGGGCGCGCAGGGGGGCGTCAGGCAGGCCGCTGTAGACCGGGGGGAGGAGCACAGTGTCGAGCGCCGACATGCCGGGCAGGAGGTTGTAGGACTGGAAGACGAAGCCGATTCGTCGCAGCCGTAGAGTCGAACGTTGGTCATCGTTGAGCTGAGCCACCTCCTGCCCTGCCAGCAGGTAGCGGCCGCTGGTTGGCTTTTCTACACAGCCAAGGATGTTGAGCAAGGTCGTCTTGCCCGATCCCGACCGGCCCATGACGGCGACGAACTCGCCCTCCGCAATGTCGAAATCGAGACCGCGGAGGGCCTCCACAGGCACTGCGCCCGCGTGGTACGTCTTGGTCACGTCTCGCAGCGCCACCAGGCTCATGGCGCCTTACTCATCGATCCCTCAGGGGCACGAGTGGGATCTGACAGGGCCACCGTCTCGCCTGGAGAGAGGCCCTCGCGCACCACCACCGAGGTCTCATTGCGTTCCCCGGTTTCCACCTCACGACGGATGAACTCCTCGCCTTGCGCTACATAGGCGTACCTCTTGCCGTCTCGATCGAAGACCGCCTCCAGCGGCACAGATACCACCGAGGGAAACCGCGCCAGGGCGATCCGCGCCCGCGCATTGAGACCTGGTTTCAGGCCTGGCGCCGAAGTCTGCTTCACCTTCACGAGCAGATCGAAGACGCGTTCGTTCGCCTCCGCCGTCGGGTCCTCCCAGATCCAGACTTCCCGGGCCACCGCACCGACTGAGGAGACCACCCCGGGGAACGTACGCCCCACCAGCGCGTCGAACTCTATCTCTGCCTCTTGCCCGGTGCGGAGAAGCCCGATGTCAGTCTCCTTGACGCGGCCTCGCACGGACATGTTCTCGCTGCCGGAGATGCTTCCGAGAGGAGTGCCCTTGGACACCTGATCGCCTTCCCGCCAGCACCGCCGCTCGCCGCCCCGGAACGTCGAGAAGAGCGATACCGTCCCGGAGATGGGAGCAGTAATGGTGATGTCCAGCAGCGAAGTCACTATCTGCTCGAGCTCCGTGGCCGCCACTTCGGCGCGGCGTTCGGCGTGGGCAATTCGGCGCCCGATCCTCCCGCCGGAGATCTCCGTCCGCCGCCGCCTGGCGGCCAGCTGGCTCTCCTTCTGGCGGCGCTCCGACTCGATCTCGCGACCTTTCAGCTCCAGCTCCTTGGCGCTCTGCTCGACCTTGAATTTCTGCGCCTCATAGGCGGCCTTCGCGATATCCGCCTGGGCAGTGGCCTGATAGCCCTTTGCAGCCATTCGCTCCGCGCGGTCGTACTCCAGACGGAGTCGCTCTGCCTCGGCGCGATCGAATTCCAGCTGATCCTCGGCCTGTTTCGTACGCAGTGCGACCGATTGCTCCCAGACTTCGAGGTCCCTCTCAGACTGCTCCAGCGAACGCTGGTCGTTCTCAAGACGCTCCTGAGCGCTCTCGCGGGCGCTCTCGATCGCCTCTATAGCCTGCTTGTAGGAAAGCTCAGCATCAGCCTGCTCTCGTCGGAGCTCGCGCGCCTCGATCCGGCAGAAGACGTCACCGGCGCGGACGACCGTTCCGTCCGGGACGATGACGGTGAGCTCCCCAGGGGCTCTGCCAGTGCTCACTGTCATTGAGTCGTCGCTCTGCAGAGTGCCCTCGATGAGCAGGCTGACAACGAACTCCCCGCGCTCCACGTCGGCGACTGGGATGCGCGCGCCGGCGGGGCGGTGGGCGAGGGACCGCCAGGCCCAGCCGCCGACAACTGCCAGTGCGATCACCAGAGCTATCACATGACGCTTCAGCACCGCCTCCTCGCTCCGTTCTACCCGGGCAGCCCCTGGGTGACATCCTCACCCAGGGCCCGCCGCAGCCGAACGGTGGTCACGAAGTACTGGACCTGCTCCTGGAGCAGCGAGCGCTCCGCCTCCACCAGCCGGTCCTCCGCGTCCAGGACCCGCAGGTAGTCGCTCAAACCTTCATCGTACATGCCCTGGGCCGCCTCCCGGCTCTTGCGCGCCAGCTCCACCGACCGCTCGCCGATGTCGATCCGCGCCTGTGAGCTGACGGCGGCCCGGACCTGGCGCTGGACCTCCTGCGCCACCCTGTCGCGCGTCGCCACAGTGCGTTGGTCCAGCACTGCCAGAGATCGCTCGGCGCCGGTCACCCGCTCCTGGCGACGGCGGTCGAGTAGTGGGAGTTCGGCGCGGACGCCGCCAAACCAGCCGGTCCCAGGGCTGGTCTCGCTCGCGGTCTCGCCGGGGTTGGTGACGCCGACTGTGGCGACCACATCGGGCCGATCCTCGCTGCGGGCGATGCGGAGATCCGCGACAGCATCTTGCCGGCTCAACTCCAGTCGCGCCAGCTCTGTGCTGTTGACGAGGGCGGTCTCTACAAGCGCCGTCTCATTGTGATCCTGTGCGGAGTAGACTACTGGGGTGGAGAGCTCGGGGGTGGCCCCGGCATGCAAGCCCATGTCCAGCAGCAGCCGGTCCATCGCATCCCTGTCTGCCTGCTGCCTGCTGATCAGTTGCTGCTTAGATCGGTCCCAGCTCAAGCGCGCCTGATCCACGTCGATCTCCGCCACTCGGCTCACCCACTCCTCGCCTGGCTGGACCAGGCCCTCCCCGCTGAACTTCGCATGGTTGATGTCGTAGAGGCGCTTGGCACGATCCGCCGAACGTTCAGCGATCTTCACCTCACCGCGCGCCAACAGCACGGAGTAGTAGTCGTCAATAATCCGCTGCGCCAGGTCCTGGTGCGCATCGTAGAAGAACAACTCTTGGGCCGCCAGGGAGCTGCGCGCGCCGCGGATGCGCTCGGCGGTTGATGATGCTCGCCCGGCGCCGCGCATCAGGGGCTGCTCGTAGTCAACCGTGATGGATGGCTCTCGTGAGAGCAGTTCACCGAAGGCATCCTGCGTGCCGGTGCCGACGCTGGTGCCGAGCGAGCCGCCGCCTAACGCTTCCCAGCGGGCCTCAATGCTCGCGGACACGTCCGTCTCAGCTTCGCCTCCCGGGTCCTTCGATCGCTCCGCCCGGGAGGAGATGGTGGGATGAAAGCGCTGATCCGCCGTCCACATTCCTCGCCGGGCGTTGACCAGCCGCTCCTGATCCTGGCGGAAACCTGAGCTGTAACGAAAGGCGAGAGCGATGCACTCATTCAGGCTGAGCGTCGCTGGCGCTTCCGGCGACGGCGTGAGTGCCAGATCGATAGCCACTGGCTCGGCCGCGCGCACTCGGTCCCACATGGCCGGCGACAGCCCTGCGATATCGGCGGCCGCCACAGGGGCCGCAAGGACGACTAGAACGCCGATAACGAGACCAGTTCTCATAGCTCTCCAATCAAGGCCTACATTGACGAGCGAATCCGCCGATTCAGACTGTCCCGTGGGCTTGACCCGCGGCAACTTGGCGCGATCGGTCAACGCCGGTGGCTGTCGTGCCGCCCGGAAGCCATACCGCACCGCGCTGGCCTTCAGTAGGTAAGACGACGGTCCGTCCATCGCCATTCCCTCAAGTGCCCAGCCGCTCCCCGTACAGCACCAACTCATCGCCCCCAATCCGTCGTTTGCGCGGCCCTCTCCGAGAGTCGCGTAAGCAGCTCGGCAAGTGACCTCTGTTCCTGACAGGTAAGGCCCGACATCACGTGCTTGATGCGAGCAGTATGAGCCGGGTATATCTGTGGGTGTCAAACGGCAATGAGCCGCCGTGTCGCTGTCAAGTAGCGACGAGGCACCGCTGACAGCCCTGCAGGTTTGTCTCCGAACCTCAGACATTCTACCATAGGTTACCTTTGGGCGGCGTCTTCGGGCGCCGTTCCCGTTTCAGGAGTGTGGCTGCGTGGAGTTCTCCATCCCAGTGAGGAAACGTGCGGATGCACGTCCAGACCAATGTAGATCATCGTCGGTCTCCTCCTGACGATAGTGTTTGTGCTTCGAGCACCTTCCAACACTTACAGGGGGAGACCGTCTTATGATAGTCGAGCGCCCGCGAGACCGCTTTGGGGGCACTTTGGGGCACGGATGAGTCTCTGGGCACCATGCCCGCCATGTTCGCGGGCAATCCCTACGTGCTATACTCCGTCGGCGTCGCGTACGATCACGCCCATCACTAGGTGCAAAGGAGGACTTCATGGCAGCGCCCGTGCTCGTGATCTATGACTCGGGATCGGGCAACACATCGAGGATGGCGGAGGCCGTGGCCGACGGCATTCGTGCCGGTGGGCGGGAGGTACTTGTGAAGAAGGCGGAGGCGGTCGAGGTGTCCGACCTGCAAGAGGCCCCCGCGTTCGCGGTCGGCTCGCCGACTTACTTCAGCAACGTCTGCTGGTCCGTGAAGAAGGTTATCGACGAGTCCATCGCACTCTACGGCGAAGGAGGCGGCTACGCTCTCCGGGGCCGGCCATGCGCAGTGTTCACCTCCTCCGGATCAGAGAGAGATGCTCGCGACTGCCTGCGGATGTTGGAGCTGGCCTTCGGCCTGCACCACCAGATGGAGGTCCTACCTGGTGTGATCCGCGTGAACGGGCAGGCCGAAGAGGAAGTCACGCAGCGCTGTCGCGATCTTGGCGAGAGCCTGGCCGGGAAGCTGCGCGCATAGGGCTTTGGGGGATAGTCGCACGCGCGGACGCCCGACAACGACCTGTGGCTGCAAACCAGGGGGGCAGGTCGCTCTGCCTCCCCTGGCACGAAGGCGTCGGCGCGCCTATGGGAGAAGGGGTTCGGGTGAGGTTGCTCCCACCGCGAGGAGACATGGCATGAAGAAGTGGCGGATAGGCATCATTGGCTGCGGCGGCATCGCGCACGCACACATCAACGGGTATCGCGCCATCGCCGGAGACATATGCGATGTCGTCGCGGGCTGTGACCCAGACGAGGGCAGACTGGAGAGCTTCTGCGACCAGTACGGCGTCGGTCACCGCTTCGGTATTGCACAGGAGTTGCTGGATTCCGGCGAGGTGGATGTCATCAGCCTCCTGACTCCTCCCGCCGTTCGGGCGGAGGCGATCTTCCCGGCCGCGGAGCGCGGTATCCACATGCTGGTAGAGAAGCCGTTCGCGGAGAACATGGGCGATGCCCTTGCCTTCGTCGAGGCGGCGGAGCGGGGATCGGCAGCTCTCGCCGTGAACCAGAGCCTTCGCTTCATGCCGGACGTGCTCGCCGCGCGAAAGATCATCGCCGCCGGCGAGATCGGCGACGTCCGCGTCATCGTACACGACCACTTCCAGAACCGGACGCGAACCGAAGGCTGGCGCAAAGAAGAGGAGCGGTTGGAGATCAGCATCTTCAGCATTCACGTACTCGACCGCATCCGCTGGCTATGCGGCAAGCGGCCAGAGGCAGTCTCCGCCGCCACGCGTCACTGGGATGAGAACGTCCGCGGGGAGACGTTCACCGCCCTGACCATCCAGTTCGAGAGCGGCGCGGTGGGCGCCATGGTCTCGAGCTGGCACGGCCCTGAGATCCCCGAGTGCCGGCTCCGCGTGGATGGCACGGCCGGGTCGATCCTCTCCCAGAAGGAGGCGGTCCTTTCGGACGAGGCGACGCTGACCGTGCACCGACTCGGCGGGGAGGCGGAGCGTCATGAGATGCTACTGGAGAACGCCGCCACCATGAACATGGGCGAGAGCATGGCGTGTCTCTTGTCTGCGGTCAAGGGCGGCGAGCAGCCCCACCATAGTGGGCGCGACAACCTGTGGACCATGGCCATCGTCGACGCGGCCTACCTATCGGCAAGTCGAGGGGGAACGCGGGTTGAGATCGAGGAGGTGTGGCAGGACCGGCCGAGGCCATAGCGCGTGGTGGCCAGAAACTCATCCGCTCGCCAGAACGCCCTGACAGCGGTTTCACGGGCCCTCGACAGCTACATGCTGCCGCACGTTCGCACAGTCATGATCGGGTAGCTGTGGCGGACTCCTGCGACGTCAGAGCCTCGGTTCGGTGGTGGGCGGCCAGCTCCGGGAAATCGTTGAGCTCGTCGCTTCCTTTGGCTCGGAGTGAATAGAGGCCAGGCGCGATGCGCTCGAACCACCCATAGAAGTCACTGTAGAGGATCGACTGTGTTTTGGCGGCCGTGCCCAGCAGGCGGAGTTGCTTGGGTGATAGCGGCCCAAAGGCTTCCAGGAAACATGCTATCTGGATAGCCATTTCCCGGTAGGCCGTCGCCAACTTCCGGCGCGTGCTGCCGCCCTGGTTGAAATCTCCGGAGCGGCCTGCAATCTCGGTGGGAATGGCCTGCTGCGCACTTCGTTGTCGCTTGCGCTGAATTGGAGGGGGGTGGAAAAGCACCTCCCCCGTCGCCTTCTTCCCTCGTAAGGAGACGAAGATCAGCCCGAGCTCCAGACGTCGCAGCAGATGCTTGATGTGCCGCCACTTCTTGTTGTTTGGCTGCCGAGGGAGACCCACATATACTGCATCGGCCTTTCGCTGCCGGCGCGTCGCCTGTATCAGCAGGGCTGTGTTGAAGCTGCACTTCAGTTCGACGACGACAAGCTCGCCGTTCCTGCTTGCAGCGATGTCACAGTCTGCCACCTCGCCTCGAACGGTGTAGCCCTGAGCGGTGAGGTATTGTCGGATCGGCTCGTAAAGGTCGACCTCAGCAAGCCGTGTCCTTGACTTCTTCGGCATGTGCATAATCCTGGATGTACTCACACCACAGACCCGGAATCGCTGCCTGCCGATGGCGGGCCACTCATAGTATCCACATCCACAGCAGGC
>JAUVSA010000099.1 GCA_030597345.1 Bacillota bacterium | reverse complement strand
GGGGTGATCACTCCATGGGTGCGCTGCAGCACGCCATGGGGTCGACGCGCAGCTTTATCCGCAGGGGGCCCGATCGCAGGGTGCCGCGTGTACCGCCCTGTGAGCCTTCTTCCACTCCTGGGTTCTTCCGCAGGCAGTTGAGCGTCTGCGCAGGGCCGATACCGATGGGAACGATCATGCGGCCTCCCTCTCGGAGCTGTTCCAGGAGCTTTCCGGGGACGTTCTGGGCAGCACAGGTGACGAGGATGGCATCGTAGGGTGCGTGCTCGGCCCACCCCTCACAGGCCTTGCCGGTCTTCCAGGTGACCTTTGTGTATCCCAGCTCACGGAGACGGTCTCGTGTGGCGCGGACGATTTCCTGGCGGAACTCAGCGACGTATACGCGTCCGCCGAGTTCGGAGAACAGCGCCGTGCGATAGCCGCAGCCGGCTCCGATCTGAAGGACTTTGCTGCCAGGCCTCACGTTGAGGGCCTGAATCGTGCGGGCGGCCACATAGGGACGGGAGAGACGCCGTCCGCTGCCGGCGCTAACCTCAATGTCCTCGTAGGCTCGGATGCGCTGTTTCTGGGGCACAAGGAGATGACGGGGCACCTTCTGCATGGCGTCCAGCACGCGGCGATTGGTGATTCCCAGCGCGCGCAGGCGCTCCACCATAGCACCACGCTCGGCCGCGTAGTCCGGCGGCTCAGTGCGGGCCGGGAACGCCGAGCCGAGAACGACAGCCACGAAGAATGCGGTGGGCCAGAAGCGCGAGGCAGATGCCAAGCCAGTTCATCCTCTACGAGATGTGAGCCCAGCAACGCGGTACCCAGGAGAGCTGTCCTCTAAACGCTTCTGCGGATACTACGGAGGTTCCTGCATCGACGACAGGGCAGCAGGAATGAGGGAGGGTGTGGGTATCGACGACAGGGCAGGAGGGAGGGTGTGGGTCAGGAATAGAGTGAGGCTCCAGACGGCCGTCGGCCGAGGAGGAGCAGTTGATCTGGGATGGGGAGGATGATGGATGCGGTCCTCCCCTACCCCGCGTCTCACGGGGCATGTATGGATGTCTTCAGCTCCCAGGGCAGCGGGACGGGTATCGTCTATGCAGGCTGAAGCCTGCGGTACCCGGAGCAGTTGGAAACCCTTGGGCGGCTGCCTGGGCGAGCCTGGGCCACCGAACGGCGGGCAGGCCGGATCGAGAGCAGATGAGTAAGTTTCAGGTAATGTCCAAGCGGATTATGGCGCCCGAGGTCACGCGACTGGAGGTGCAGGCGCCGCGGGTGGCGCGCAAGGCGCAGGCGGGGCAGTTCGTGATGGTGCGGTTTGACGAGCGGGGGGAGCGCATTCCACTGACGATCGCAGAGGCTGATCCCGAGAAGGGCACGATCGCTATCGTGTTTCAGGCGGTGGGGCACTCCACGCGGGAGATGGCGAAGCTGGCGGTCGGGGAGTCGCTGGCGAATATGCTGGGGCCGCTGGGACAGCCCACGGAGGTTAGGCGGTATGGGCGAGTGGTGTGCGCGGCCGGGGGTGTGGGGATCGCCTTCATCTATCCTGAGATAAAGGCGTTCGCAGAGGCGGGGAACGAGGTCATCTCGATCTTGGCGGCGCGGACAAAGGAACTGCTGTTCTACGTGGATGAGATTCGTGAGCTCAGCTCCGAACTGCATCTCGCGACGGACGACGGCTCGCTCGGGCATCACGGGTTGGTGACAGATGTGCTGCGGGGGCTGCTCGAGCAGGGGGAGCACTATGACTATTGCATCGCGATCGGACCGATTCCGATGATGAAAGCGACTGCGGAGCTGACGAAGGAGTACGGGCTGCCTACGCTGGTCAGCCTCGACCCGATCATGGTCGATGGAACGGGAATGTGCGGGGGTTGTCGAGTGACGGTGGGCGGTGAGGTGAAGTTCGCGTGTGTGGACGGGCCGGGCTTCGACGGGCACCTCGTGGACTTCGAGGAGCTGACGAAGCGGAAGCGGACGTTCCGGGAGGAAGAGGAGCGGTGCCGGCTGGAGGAGGCGGCGGACGAACTGGAAGAGGAGAGCGAGAGGTAGAGGAGCGGGAGGCGGAGATGCCGCCCTGCAGCAGAGAGCTTCGGCACTAAAGTACCGAAGCAACCGAAAGCCCTTCAAGGGCAGGAAATCCTGCTTCGCTGAAGCTACGCAGGACACGCACGCTTCTGCCCTACTTTGAGGTGAGTGATGGCGAAGGAGAGTGAGACGGTCAGCAAGAAAGGCAAGGTCGCGCCGCGGAATCCGCTGCCCAGGCGGGATCCGAAGGAGCGAGTGAGGGATTTCGAGGAGGTGGCGCTGGGCTTCGACGAAGAGGCGGCGCGGGCGGAGGCGCGCCGGTGCTTGCAGTGTAAGCGGCCAACGTGTGTGGAGGGGTGTCCGGTCGGTGTTGATATTCCGGGGTTCATTCTCGCGCTGGCGGAGGAGCGGTTCGCGGAGGCGGTCAGGGTGCTGAAGGACCGGAACAACTTGCCGGGGATCTGCGGGCGGGTGTGTCCGCAGGAGACGCAGTGCGAGAAGGTGTGTGTGGTGAGCCGGCGGGGGGAGCCTGTTGCGATCGGGGCGCTGGAGCGGTTCGTAGCGGCTTGGGAGGGGGAGCATATGCCGGAGGCGGGCGTCCCTGGTTTCGGGACTGAAGTCCCGAAAGACCGGGACAAGAGGGCAGGAGACACGCTCCTGTCCTACGAGCTGAAACACCGTGGTGCGAGGGGGCCGAAGGTGGGGGTGATCGGGTCAGGGCCGGGGGGGCTGACGGCAGCGGCGGAGCTGGCGCGGTATGGTTACAGGGTGACGATCTTCGAGTCGCTGCATGCTGCAGGAGGGGTGCTGCGGTATGGCATTCCGGAGTTCCGGCTGCCCCGCGAGATTCTCGACCGAGAGGTGGAGTACGTGAAGGGGCTCGGGGTGGAGATCGAGACGGACGTGCTGGTCGGGAAGACGGTCACGCTGGAGGAGCTGCGGGAGGAGGAGGGGTTTGAGGCATTCTTCGTTGGGACGGGGGCCGGCCTCCCGTGGTTCCTCGGGATTCCAGGGGAGAACCTGGCGGGGGTGTACTCGGCGAACGAGTTTTTAACCCGAATCAACTTGATGAAGGCGTATCGATTCCCTGAGTACAGGACGCCAGTTCGGGTGGGGAAGCGCACGGCTGTGATCGGGGGCGGCAATACGGCGCTCGATTCTGCGCGGTGTGCACAGCGGATGGGGTCGGAGGCGACGCTTCTCTACCGGCGGACGCGGGCGGAGATGCCGGCGCGAGCGGAGGAGGTGGAGAACGCGTTGGAGGAGGGGGTGGCGCTGAAGGAGCTGGCGGTCCCGGTGCGGATGGTTGGGGATGAGGAGGGGCATGTGCGCGGGGTTGAGTGCCAGCGGGCCGAGCTTGGGGAGCCCGACGCGAGCGGCCGGCGGAGGCCGGTTCCGATAGAAGGCAGTGAGTTCGTGGTGGAGGCAGACACGGTGGTGGTGGCGGTGAGCACGTCACCGAATCCGCTGCTGCCCAAGGCAGAGCCGCGCCTGAGAACCCGGAGCGACGGGCGGCTGGTGGTGGATCCGGAGACCGGGGAAACGAGCGTGCCAGGGGTGTTCGCGGGAGGCGATATCGCGAACGACGCGGGTACGGTGATTGCGGCGATGGGGGATGGGAAGCGGGCGGCGGCGGCGATTCACGAGTATCTGCAGAGGAAGCGCGGGAGCGGCTCTCAGGTCCCCTGAGCGAGGAGGCGGCTGTCTGGGCTCGGATCGTCCGCTTACGCGTGCCGCGCGCAGCCGAAGCCCTCGCCGAGCGCGCACCACACGCAGAAGTCGGGGAAGTTCTCGTTCATGAGGAGCTGGCCTTCGCACTTCCCGCAGAGCCGTTCTTCGCCGGTCTTCATGGGGCCATCACAGGGCGTGATGGTCATAGGGCAGAGGTCGATACAGGAGTTGCATTCCTTGCAGAAGTCCGGACGAACGCCGAACGGGAAGTCGACACGACGATCTTTCCCCCGGCCGACGAAGCCGATGGCCCTGGCGCCCCACAGCTCGGCGCACAGGCGGACGCAGCGGCCGCAGAGGGTACACGTCTTGTTTCGGAATGGGTAGCGGACTTGCTTGACGCCGCAGCGCAGAGCGATGTCTTGAACGGCGCGCGAGTTGGGGGCCTCGGCGACCAGAAGCTCCGCGATGTTCCGGCGAAGCTTCCTGATCTTGTCAGTGTTGGTGCGGATCACCATGTCCTCCTGTACGCGGAGCGTGCACGAGGTGGTGACCTTCGAGCGACCGTTCTGGACGTGCTCCACAATGCAGAGGCGACAGGCGCCGAGGTCCGAGATGGTGGGAACGTGACAGAGATGGGGAATGCAGATGCCGTACTCGATGGCGACGTCGAGCACGCTGTCGGCTCTCGAAGCGCGCACCGGCGCGCCGTCGATTGTCAGGGTCACGTAATTCTGCATATCGGCCTCGCTACTTGAGCACGATGGCCCCGTAGTCGCACTCGGAAAGACAGATGCCGCATCGCCCACATGCGCTGGGGTCGATGGTGTGAGGCAGCTTCTTCTCGCCCGTTATGGCGGCCTGCGGGCAGGCGCGCAGGCAGGAACCGCAACCCACGCACCGGTCCGGATCGATGACGTACTCGATGAGAGCGCGGCAGACACCGGCCGGGCAGCGGCGCTCCGTGATGTGGGCTTCATATTCCTCGCGGAAATAGCGGAGGGTGGACAGCACGGGATTGGGAGCGGTCTTGCCGAGGGCGCAGAGCGAGGTCTCGCGCACGGTGTCGGCCAGCTCCTCCAGCAGGTCGAGCTGCTCATGCCGACCGCGGCCCTCAGTGATATCGGTGATGATCTCAAGCATGCGGTCTATGCCGAGGCGGCAGGGAACGCACTTGCCGCATGACTCGTCCTGGAGGAAGGTAAGGAAGTACTTCGCCACGTCCACCATGCAGGTGCGCTCGTCCATCACGACCATGCCGCCCGAGCCCACCATCGATCCGGCCTCCGCCAGGGCGTCGAAATCCACCGGGAGGTCGAACTGATCGACGGGCAGACATCCGCCAGAGGGACCGCCGGTCTGGACGGCCTTGATGGCAGCGCCGTCGCTGGGACCCCCACCGATGTCGAAGACGATGGTGCGCAGGGGCGTGCCCATAGCCACCTCGACGAGGCCGGTGTTCTTGACCTGGCCCGTGAGGTAGAATATCTTCGTGCCTTTGCTGCCCTTTGTTCCCTTCTCGGCAAACCACTTGGCGCCGCGCCGGAGTATCAAGGGGATATTGGCCCAGGTCTCCACGTTATTCAGCGTGGTTGGCTTGTTCCAAAGCCCCTCCACCACTGTGTGAACATCTTTCGCGCGCGGCTCGCCCACTTTTCCCTCGAGGGATGCCATTAGGGCAGTGGATTCACCGCACACAAATGCTCCGCCGCCGCGGGCGACCTCCACGTCGAAGCGAAGGCTCGACCCGAGTATGCCATCGCCCAGCAGTCCGAACTCCCGCGCCCGGGCGACGGCCGCACGCGCGCGCTCGACGGCCAGCGGGTACTCGTTGCGAACATAGATGTAGCCCTGCTCTGCTCCGATTGCCCAGGCGCCGATCAGCATCCCCTCGATCACCAGGTGGGGGTTGCCCTCCAGGATGCTCCGGTCCATGTAGGCGCCGGGGTCACCTTCGTCCGCGTTGCAGATGAGGTACTTCTCGTCGCCAGGCGCGGCGCGGCAGGCGGCCCACTTGCGGCCGGTTGGAAAGCCGCCTCCGCCGCGGCCCCGCAGGCCGGAGCGAGTGATCTCGCGGATGACTTCCTCCGGGCCGTACTCGCGGAGGACCTTTGCGAGCGCGGAGTAGCCGCCGATGGCGATGTAATCTGTGATTGAAGATGAATCCACCTGGCGGTTCAATGCCAGGAGTGTGCGGTCCTGAAGGCGATAGAAGGGGATCTCCGATTCAGTGCGCACCTTGTTTCCGGATACGGGATCGGTGTAGAGCAGTCGGTCGACAACCTCGCCGTCGCAGAGTGTGGTGGAGACAATCTCTGGCACGTCGGCTGGCTTGAGGTGGCAGTAGAAAATGTTGCCGGGCTCTATGAGCATGATCGGGCCCTGCTCGCAGAAGCCGTGGCAGCCAGTGACGCGCACGTGGACGGTCTCTGCGAGGCCTTCGCCGCGAAGTTCGGCCTGAAGCGCCTCGACAACCGCTCCACATCCCGCTGCCTGACAGCCGGGGCCGCCGCACACGATGATGGAGGTGCCGGCGCGCTCGCGGTCGGCGGCGAGCGATGCGTGCAAATGCTCCAGATCTTCGATTGCGGCAAGCCTAGGCATTGGCTCTGCCCTCACTGTCGGCGGCGCGGACGGAGTCGATGAGACGACTCAACTTGCGGGGTGTCATTTTGTCATAGTAGACGCCGTCCAGCACGACCACGGGGCCCAGAGCGCAGGCGCCAAGGCAGTTGACGCACTCGACGGTGAAGAGCCCGTCGCTGGTCGTGCCTCCAGGGCTCACGCCAAGCTGGCCCGCAACCTGGTCGACCATTCGCCGGGCTCCGCGCACGTGGCAGGCAGTGCCGAGGCAGACCGTGATCACATGCTTCCCGCTCGGCACCAGGGAGAATGCCTTGTAGAAACTCGCTACGCGGTATACCTCGATGAGAGGTACGCCGAGCTCCTTCGAAACCGTGATCATGGACTCCCGGGGGATGTAGCCGCAGAGGTCTTGCACGTCCTGGAGCACCTCGATGAGCTGCTGCGGCTGGCTTCTGCGCCCTTCGACGATGACATCGAGAGACTTCACCGACATGGTCAGCTCCCTCATATGTAGTCCCGTATGGTCGCGGTGCTTGACCTGCAACAGGCTAGTGATTATCATGCTTGGCGTAAACCCCGAAAGAATGCACCACTATTGCCTATGATTATGGGGGTATTCGACCGCCTATTCTTCGCCTACAGAATACCCCCGAGCCAGTGGCATAGAGGAAGGCCTCTGCCGATGTCAAGCAAGAGCAATCCCGCCACTCAGGCGAGGAGGACAAAGAGGGCGAAGCGATCAGAGCGGCGCCCCGGCCGCTGGCGGGTCGTCCCAATTCAGGAGTCAGAGCCATCCAAGCTGGAGCAGGCGCTGCACGAACGGATCAAGGAACTGAACTGCCTGTACGGGCTGGCGCAGCTGGCGAAGGAGAGTCCTGATTCGCTGGATGAAGTCCTGCGGCGGGTCGTCGCGCTGCTGCCGCCGTCCTGGCAGTATCCGGAGATCACGTGCGCCAGGATCGTCTTCAGCGGGAAGACGTTCAAGAGCGAGGGATTCAAGGTCACCAAATGGCGACAGACTGCACGAATCGTCCTCGACAATGAGCCCGTGGGTGAGGTGGCCGTGTTCTATCTCGAGGAGCGGCCGCCGTTGTACGAGGGCCCATTTCTGAGGGAGGAGCGGATTCTGCTGGAGGCGGTCGCCGAGCACATAGCCGCGATGGGCAAGCGCATCTTCGCGGAGCAGGAGCTTCAGCAGACGAACAAGGAGCTGAGAGCTGAGCGGGAGGCGCTGCAGGAGGCGAACGCCGCGCTGCGGGCCGTGTTGTCGAGAATCGAGGAGGAGAAGCGGGATATCCAGAGACAGATCCAGGGGAATGTGGAGAAGATCCTCATGCCGATGGTGTACGCGTTGGCGATGGAAGTGCCCAGGGATCAAAGGAGAGATGTGGAGCTGCTCAGGGACAACCTGGAGGAGATCGCC
>JAUVSA010000263.1 GCA_030597345.1 Bacillota bacterium | reverse complement strand
GGGGGGAGTGTACGAGCGGCGGGGTGAGACAGAGCGGACACGGAGCGAACGAGCGCAGGCACGGGCGGAGGGGCCGGGGGTGGGGGGCGCGATCGAGACCGAGGACGAGGGGCGGGGGCGGTGAGCGCGTCGAGCGGGAGGCGCTTTCGGTCGGTGCTGGTCAGGGTGACGGGGGTAACGGCAGGGCTGGGCGCGGTGCTGGCGGTCAGCATGGTGCTGGCGGCGAACATCGGGACGGAGCCCGTTCCGCTGGCGGTGATCGTGGATTCGGCGAGGAGCTACCTTGCGGAGCTGATCGGGAGGCTGGAGGGGCGGGGGATGTCGGCGGGAATGGTGGATGCGATCAGGCGCTACCTCATGCGCCCACCCCTCACGGTGGAGCCACAGTTGGCCTACATCTTCTGGAGCCTGCGGCTGCCGCGGGTGGTGCTGGGGTCAGTGGTGGGAATGGCACTGACTGTCGCGGGGGGGTCGCTCCAGGGGCTGCTGATGAACCCGCTGGCCGATCCCTATCTGGTGGGGGTGTCGGCGGGGGCGGCGCTGGGGGCAAGCGCGGGGATCGTGCTGCACGTATCGGACTTCGCAGGCGGGGCGGGGCAGAGCCTGCTCGCGTTCGCCTCAGGGGCGCTGACGATGGCGCTGGTGCTGTGGCTGGCGCGGTCACAGCGAAGGATTCAGCGGGACGCGTTCATTCTCGCGGGGGTAGTCGTGGGGTCTTTCATGTGGGCGCTGGTGACGCTGCTGATGACGATGGCGGGGCGGGACCTGCAGTCGGTGGTGTTCTTTCTGATGGGAAGTCTGCACCGGCAGGACCTGGACTGGGGGATAGTGGGGGTGGCGGCGCTGATGGTGGGGGTCGGGTGTGTGTGGCTGTACTCGTATGCGCGGGACCTGAATGTGCTCGCGCTGGGGGAGGAGCAGGCGCGGCAGTTGGGGGTGGAGACGGAGCAACTGAAGATCGGCGTGATTCTGGCTTCGGCGCTGATCACGGCGGCGGCGGTGTCGGTGAGCGGGATCATCGGATTCGTGGGGCTGGTGATGCCGCACATCGTGCGGAAGCTGTTCGGCCCGGACCACCGGGTGCTGCTGCCGGCGGCGGGGTTGCTGGGGGCGTCGTTTCTGGTGTGGGCGGACACGCTGGCGCGGGCGATAGGGGAAACGTTCCCGGTGGGGGTGCTCACCGCGCTGCTGGGGGCGCCGTTCTTCTTCTATCTGTTGAAGACGCGGGCGCGGGCGGGATAGAGGGAACAGGTGCTAGAGGCTTTGACGCTGACAATTGGGTATGCCGAGGAGCCGGTGCTGCGGGAGGTGAGCCTGAGCGTGGAGCGGGGCCGGTTCGTGGGCGTGGTGGGGCCGAACGGGTCGGGGAAGACGACGCTGGTGCGGGCGCTGAGCCGGGTGCTGCCGCCGCTGGATGGGCGGGTGCTGCTGGACGGGATCGACATCTATCAGATGCGGGCGGATGCGGTGGCGCGGCGGCTGGCGGTGGTCTCGCAGGACAACGCGGTGTACTTCGAGTTCCCGGTGCGGGAAGTGGTGCTGATGGGCCGAGCGCCATACCTGTCTCGCTTCGGGATCGAACGGCCGCGGGATTACGAGATCGCTGGGGAGTGTATGGAGCTTACGCACACAACGATGCTGGCGGATCGGCCGATCACGGCGCTGTCGGGGGGCGAGCGGCAGAGGTGCATGATCGCGCGCGCGCTGGCGCAGCGGCCGGATGTGCTGCTGCTGGATGAACCGACGGCTCATCTCGATATCAACCATCAGATCGAGATCCTGGACCTGACACGCAGTCTAACCGCGGAGAGGGGGCTGGCGACGGTGGTGGTGATGCACGATCTCAACCTGGCGAGCCAGTACTGCGATCATATGGTCATGCTGGCGCGGGGGCGAGTGTTCGCGTCGGGGACACCGGCGGAGGTGGTGACGGAGGAGAGGATTCGCGCGGCCTACGGCACGGATGTGCAGGTGAGGCGGCATCCCGCGACGGGACGGCCCTATGTGACGCTGCTCTCTCGGCTGCCGATTCCCGCGCCGGCAACGCGGAAGACAAAGGTCCACTTGATCTGTGGGGCCGGGACGGGGGTGCAGTTGATGCGACGGCTGCGGGAGCTGGGGTTCGCGCTCTCCGTGGGGGTGGTGAACGTGGCGGACAGCGACCAGGTGGAGGCGGAGGCGATGGATCTCCAACGAGTGGAGGAGGCGCCGTTCTCGCCCATCAGCGATGAGGCACATCAGCGCAACTCGGACCTGGCGCGGTCGGCGGATGTGGTGGTGGTGACGGGGATGCCGTTCGGGCGCGGGAACTTGCGGAATCTGCAGGCGGCGGGCCGGGCGCTGGGGACGGGCCGGCAGGTGCTGCTGATCGATGATCCGCCGATTCCGGGACGGGACTTCACCGATGGCGAGGCGATTGCCCTGCAGGCACAGCTCGTCAACGCTGGGGCAGAGCTGTGTGGGGATGAGGCGGGGGTAGTGGCGCGGCTGGAGAGGATGCGGTGAGGGGGGCCAGGCCTCGGGCCGCCGTGGCGACCGGCAGAGCCGACCTAGCCAGGCGCGACCGGTGGCGGTTCATCGACTCCGGCCCGGGAACCGGGGCGGAGAACATGGCGGTCGATGAGGCGATGTTGGAGGGCCATGCCGCGGGCGAGGTCCCGGCGACGCTCCGGGTCTACACCTGGCGGCCGGCGGCGGTTTCGCTGGGGCGGTTTCAGCGGGCGGAGTCGAGTGTGGACGGGGAGGCCTGCCGGCGGCTGGGGATAGATGTGGTGCGGCGGCCGACCGGGGGGCGGGCGATTCTGCACACCGAAGAGGAAGTGACTTTCAGCATCGTCGTGTCCGCGGAGCGACTGGGGACGAGTGGGGTGATGGATTCGTACCGGGCGCTGGCGGGAGGGATCGTCTCAGCCATGAACAGGCTGGGGCTGAAGGCCGGCCTGGTGGAGCGGGGCATGCCCTCCGCCTCCCCTGAGATGGCGCAGGATCCGGCCTGCTTCGCGGTGAAGGCGCGGTGTGACCTGGTGGTGGGAAGCTCGAAGCTGGTGGGGAGCGCGCAGGTGCAGCGGGACGGGTTCGTGCTGCAGCAGAACTCGCTGCCGCTGCGGATACGGATGGACGACTGGGAGCAAGTGTTCCTGCGACCAGGGGATGCACCGGAGGCGGTGGGGCTGTGGGAGGCGGCCGGGCGGGAGGTGAGCTACGAGGAGGCGGCGGGGGCACTGAGGGAGGGATTCTCGGAGGCGTTCGGAGTGGAGTTCGAGGAGGCGGAGGTGTCGGAGAGAGAGCAGGCGAGGGTGAGGGAGGTGATGGCGGAGAAGGTGGGAGTGCGTCGGTAAGCCCGTGGTCTGAGTGAGGGAGGAGCATGGAACGGAGAGGGATCGAGATTGGCGGAGGCGGGAAGGCGACACTGCCCGCGCTGGAGCGGCTGCTC
>JAUVSA010000327.1 GCA_030597345.1 Bacillota bacterium | reverse complement strand
GGCTCGAGATTCCCGCGGTGGCGAGCTACAACAATTTCGGGAGCCCGATTCTGGAGCAGAGAGAGAACGAACTGCTCATGGTGAGGGAGCAGATCAAGCTGACGCGCGCTCTGGGGGCGCCGGTGCTGCGACTGTTCGCGGCGTGGCGGGGGATCACGCTGCGGGATGGGCACGGCACCTACGAGATGGCGGCTCGCTACTGGGATCGTGGGTACGCGGACGTGTTGGGCGTGGAGAGGTGGCGGTGGGTGAGGGATAGCCTGAAGGAGGCGGCCGATTTCGCGGGAGAGATGGGAGTGACACTTGCGCTCCAGAACCACGAGCCGGTGATCCGGGATCACCTGGACATGCTGGAGTTTGTCCGAGAGGTGAACTCGCCGGCGTTGAAGGCATGTCTGGACTGTCCGCTGCTGACGAGCCAGGATGATGAGTATGTGGTGCAGGCGGTGCGCGACACCGGGGCGCTGCAAGTGCACTCGCACTACGGCGGCGAGTTCGACGAAGTGGACGGAGAAGCGGTGCTGCGGCCGATCCGGTTCACCAGCCCATTCTGGAGGCGCTTGGCCAACTACCCGACGTTTGTGAAGACGCTGAAGGAGATCGGGTACGAAGGGTATCTGTGCTACGAGTTCTGCCATCCGTGCCTGGGAGAGGACCACGAGCTGGAGGGGCTGGAGGCGGTGGCGGCGCAGGTGGAGTTGGCGCAGAGGTATATGAGGAAGCTGGTGGGGTGAGGGGCGGAAAGGCGGGATTCCCTTCGAGTTCCTCAGGGCAGGCCTTCGCTTCCGCCTTCGCTAGAGCTAAGGCGGACAAGTCGCTCAGAATGACAGTAGGGGAGGAGCAGGAGACGCGCTCCTGCCCTACGATTTGAGGAGGCGGTGAGGAGTGAACTTTCTGGAACGAATCAACGCAGTGCTTCACGGGGAGCGGCCGGATCGGGTGCCGTATGCGCCGTACGATGTCCTTGTGCCGCGGGGGGATTTCGAACGGGAGCTTCGCAATCGGGGGATGGGGCTTTGTCTGCGGCGGAGTGGGATCTGGTCGGAGACGCCGGATGTGGGGGCCGAGTACAAGACAGAGGGAGACGTTAGCTACACGATCTACCACACGCCGAAGGGAGACGTGCGGAGCGCGCGGCGGACGCACGTGGGGCGGATCAGCGATGGGGAAAGCATCGAAGCGGAGTGGATGATAAAGGAGGTCGCCGACTTCGAGCCGGTGATCTCCATGATCGAGAGCACAGTCTATCACGCGGACTACGATGGATTTCTGGCACACGAGAGGGACATAGGGAGCGATGGGATAGTGCGGTTCGAGGGGCCGGGGTCAGCGTATGATGCCACGGACGCGTACTTCTCGCTGGAGGACTGGGTCCAGATGCAGCACGACCATCCGGAGCAGTTCGGCCGGCTGCTGGCGGCGGCGGAGCAGAGGGTGGAGCGCATGATGCCGCTGGTGCTGGAGGCGCCGGCCGAGTTCATGTCAGTGGGCTCGCTGAGCGGGATCTACGGGCCGCGGCAGTACGAGGAGTATGCACTCCCTTTCTACGAGAAGTATGTTCCGGAGCTGAAGGCGGCCGGGAAGATGCCCGCGCTGCACGCGCACAACTCGAATCTGACGGCATTCGTGGATCTCGTGAAGCGGACCAAATGCCCGGTGATCGAGGCGTTCACCCCGCCGCCGGTGGGCGATCTGTCGCTCGGCGATGCGCGACAGGCCTGGGGTCCCGAGGTGGTGATCTGGGTGAACTTCCCAGAGACGCTGTTCTGGCTCGGGAAGAAGGAGACGTATGACTACACAGTCGATCTTCTGAAGCAGGACAAAGACAGCGGCCGGCTCGTGATCGGGATGACGGAGATGGGATCGTATGGGATCACTGATGATGAGAGTGAGCGGCTGTTCAAGGAGGGGATGCGGGCGATCATGGACGCGATTGACGATCACGGGGTGTATTGACGTAGAGGATGACCCCAGCTTTCCGGATGCCTCAGATTAGTTCTGGTACAATACGGGCATCGAAGTGAATAGACAGTAGGTAGTCCCGGGACATCATCCGTGTCCTCGACTGAGAGCTGCCCGGGGGGAGGTGGTTGAGATGATGCGAGGTCTGACGTGCGTGGTGATGCTGATCGCACTGCTGGCGAGTGGACTGCCAGCGTGGGGCGAGGAGATCATCGAAACCTGGCGCAGTCCGTTTGGCAAGATTCGCGACATCTCCATCGATCCAGCAGACCGCTCCGTCTGGCTGGCCTCTGGGCGAAGCGTCGTACGTCTGGGGCCCGACGGCGAGATACTGCTGCAGATGGATGACCTGTACGACCCCACCCATCTCAGCGCGGGCGCCCCGGATGGATCGTGCTGGGTC
>JAUVSA010000243.1 GCA_030597345.1 Bacillota bacterium | reverse complement strand
CAGATGGGTTGGCCGTCGTCCGGGTGGACGGCGGCAGCGGGGGAGAGCGGTGGGTCGGAGGCATCGGCGAGGGTGCGGTGGAGGGCGGGGGCGTGGGCTTTTCCGGCGACGAGGAAATAGATGTTGGCGGCGTGGTTGATGGCGGGGAGGGTGAGGGTGAGGCGGAGGGGAGGTTTGACGTTGGCGCGGACGGCGGTCACCCAGCGCGTTTTCTCATCGAGTGCGGGGTTGTTGGGGAAGAGGGAAGCGGTGTGGCCGTCGGCGCCGAGGCCGAGGAGGATGAGGTCGAAACGGGGCCACTGGCCGGGGAAGTGGGCCCTGAGGGTGGCCTGGTAGGCGTCGGCGGCCTGCTCGGGCCGGGGGAACTGGGTGAGCATCGGGTGGACGTTTTGCTCGGGGACGGGTACGCGGTCGAGGAGGGTCTTTCGGGCCATGCGGTAGTCGCTGCGGGGGTGGTCGTGGGGGAGGTAGCGTTCGTCGCCCCAGAAGACTTGGACCTGCGTCCAGGAGATCTGATCGCGGTAGTCGGTGGCGAGGAGCCGGTAGAGCGTGCGCGGGGTCTTGCCGCCGGATAGGGCGACGGTGAAGCGGCCCCTTTCGCCGATGGCGTCTGCGGCCAGCGGGACGATGCTCTCGGCGACGGCGCGGCTGAGAGCCGCCAGGTCGGGATGGACGCGCAGGTCAGGTTCGGTGGGGCGGCTCATACCATTCTCCATCGCCGAGGAGGGAATCGGCGGCGGGCGGGCCCCAGGCGCCGGCGGGGTAGAAGTGGACCTGAGGCAACTGCTGAAGCAACGGGGTGTAGATTCGCCAGGCGAGCTCCACTTCATCGGCGCGGACGAAGAAAGTCTGCTCGCCCCGCACGATGTCGAGCAAGAGTGTCTCGTAAGCGTCGGGGAGCTCGCCGAAGGCTTCGTCGTAGCGGAAGCGGAGGCGCTGGGGCTCGAGGCGGAAGGGCGGGCCGGGGGCCTTCACGTTGAAGTAGAGGTCGAAGCCCTCGTCGGGCTGGAGGGTGATGACCATCTGGTTGCAGCGGACGTCGCAGGTGAAGGGCTGGAAGCAAGTGAGCACGGGGCAGCGGAAGTTGACGACGATCCGGGTGGCGCGGCTGGGGAGGCGCTTTCCGGTGCGGAGGTAGAAGGGGATGCCCTGCCAGCGCCAGTTGTTGATGGCGACTTTGACGGCGACGTAGGTTTCGGTGCGGGAGTCGGGCGGGATGCCTTCTTCGGCGCGGTAGGCGGGGACTTCCCGACCATCGGCGTTCCCGCTGGCGTACTGGCCGAAGACGACGTCTTCGGGGGCGAGGGGCGAGATGGAGCGAAGGACCTTGGCCTTCTCGTCCCGCACGAAGTTGGCCTCAAGGGCGGCGGGTAGCTCCATGGCGGTGACACAGAGGAGCTGGGTGAGGTGGTTCTGGAGCATGTCGCGGACGGCGCCGACCTGATCGTAGAAGGCGCCGCGGCCCTCCACGCCGACCTGCTCGGCGACGGTGATGTGTACGCTCTCCACGCGGTCTCGGTTCCAGAGCGATTCGAAGATCGGGTTGGAGAAGCGGAAGGAGAGGAGGTTCTGGACGGTGTCCGTGCCGAGGGAGTGGTCGATGCGGTAGGTCCGGGACTCGTCGAAGTAGCGATGGATGAGGGCATTGAGTTCCCGGGCCGAGGCCAGGTCGCGACCGAAGGGCTTCTCGACGACGATGCGCGTCCAGCCCAGGCTGTCGTTCAGGCCGGCCTCGCCGAGGCCGGTGATGGCACCCGGGAAGGCGGCGGGGGGGAGGGCGAGGTTGAAGACGCGATTGCCGGGGAGGGTGTGCTCGCGTTCGAGGTCGGCGATGCGGTTGGCGAGGGCGCGATAGTCCTCGGGAGTTCCGTCCCCGATGGAGTGGTAGTGGAGGCAGTGGTCGCACCAGGCTGAGGATCCCGCGTCGGTACGCAGGGGGGCGGCGGCGAGCGCCTCCCGCGCCCATGCGCGGAAGGTTTCGTTGTTGAACTTGGTGCTGCGGGCGACGGCGAGGACGCGGCAGCGGTCCCGGAGGGGGCCGCCGGCGCTCAGGTGGTAGAGGGCCGGGAGCAGCTTGCGGCGCATGAGGTCGCCGGTGCCGCCCATGACGATGAAGAGGTGAGGCTCAACCCTGGTCGCGTTGGCAGTCACTGGCAGTCATTCTCCCCAGGTCCAGGCCGCGCGGGTTGGCGCGGCCCGGTGTCAGTCGGGGTGTGACTACCACGCCGCGGGGCGCGTCCCTGTCGGAGAAACGGAGGCGCTGTTGCGCAGGCGCACGGCTTGACCCGGCGGGGGGAAGGGGGGAGAGGGGGGGGTGTGACTGCTTGGCGTTGGTCGAGTGGCGCGGGGATAGGGAATACCGGCCCCACCCCTGCTTCGCAGGAGTGGGCTACGGGGAGGGATCTGCGCCGAAGCCAACTCTTGGGAGTCACACGCGGAGAGCGGAGTTCGCTTGTCAGGGGGCCGGGGGTTTGCTATAATCGCCGCGCGGTGGGGAGGCCCAGGTGGCACACGAATGGCGCGGGTACTGCTCGACAAGCTAAGCAAGCACTTCCGGAGCGTCATCGCGGTCGATGATCTGACGCTGGAAGTGGCGGACAAGGAGTTCCTGGTCCTGGTGGGGCCGTCGGGCTGTGGGAAGACGACGGCGCTGCGGTGCATCGCGGGCCTGGAGGAGGCGACTTCGGGGGAGATCCACATCGGCGACCGGCTGGTCAACGATGTTTCTCCGAAGGACCGCGATATCGCGATGGTGTTCCAGAACTACGCCCTTTACCCACACATGAACGTGTATGACAACATGGCCTTCGGGCTGAAGCTGCGGAAGTTTCCGAAGGCGGAGATTCAGCGGCGGGTGAAGGAAACGGCGGAGATGCTGGGGATGCAGGAGCTGCTGAATCGGAAGCCGCGGGAGCTTTCGGGCGGGCAGCGGCAGCGGGTGGCGCTGGGGCGCGCGATCGTGCGGGAGCCGAAGGTGTTCCTGATGGACGAGCCGCTGTCGAACCTGGACGCGAAGCTGCGGGTGCAGACGCGGGCGGAGCTGACCAAACTGCATCGCCGGCTTGGGATCACGACGGTGTATGTGACGCACGATCAGATGGAAGCGATGACGATGGGGGAGCGGAGCGCGGTGCTGGACGAGGGGAAGCTGCAGCAGGTCGCTGCTCCGCTGGAGCTGTTCCGGCATCCGGTGAACCTGTTCGTTGCGGGATTCATCGGCAGTCCGGCGATGAGCTTCATGAGCGGGGCGCTGGAGATGCGGGACGGGCAGATGTGGATGAGGGCAGATCCGCTCGTGCTGCGGCTGTCCGAGCAGCACTCGGCGAAGGTCAAGGGTCTCGCGGGCCGGCAGGTGGTATTCGGGGTGCGGCCGGACGACATCTACGATCGGAGCTTGTGCCCTCCCATTCCGACTTCGGAGGACAACAGCGCGACGGTCACGGTGGATGTGACGGAACCGATGGGGTCTACCGTGGACGCGAACTTGAGGGCGGGGAAGCACGAGCTGACCGCGCATCTGGATGCGGATACGAAGGCGGAGGACGGGGAGGCGCTCGAGGTCTCGTTCGACATGACGAAGACTCACTTGTTCGATCCGGAGACGAAGAGCGCGCTGACCTAGAAGCTGTTTCATAACCTCCATCTGAGGTTATGAAACAGCAGCCCAAGCCGCCAGGCTCCAGCAGGCGCATTTCATGCCAGCGTCTCTAACGGACAGCCAGGCGAGTGAGGGT
>JAUVSA010000162.1 GCA_030597345.1 Bacillota bacterium | reverse complement strand
GGGGGTCGGCGATGCCGGCGGGGGTGAGAGCTGGCTGGAGGCGCTCTGCCCGCCACTCTCCCTCGCGCACGAGCACCTGCCCGCAGTCGATGTGGCGGATCCAGTAGAGGTCGGGGGGCACGGCGTCATACCTCGGCAAGTCCGGCGCCGGACGGCCCAGGCCCAGGTGGACGTAGTGATAGGGCAGATTGCACCCCGCCTCTGCGAAGAAGAGAGAGGTGGTGAAGAACCGCCCTGGATTGACCTCGGTCGGACGGGGTTGGCCGCCGGCATCGCACTTGAGGTCCACGCCGAGCACTCCATGGGGCATTGGGTCCAGGGAGAGGATTGCCTCTGTCGCCGCCCGGTTAACCGCGGGATCGCGCACGGTTCGCGCCACCACCGGAGACGAGGTCACGCCGCTCGGCGCGTGCTGCGGAAAGACGAACTCGAGCCTCTCCCGCGCGGCGGACGCTATCAGCCGGCCCTCATACCACAGGGACTGGAACGCGTACTCCCGTCCCGGCAGATAGGCCTGGGCCATGAAGTCCCATTCCGCGCCCGAGAGATACCAGTAGTCCAGCCATGCCCGCGCTTGGTCGAGGCTCTCCGCCTTGCAGCTGCCGCGCGCTCCCGCCCCCGAAGTGGCCCGCAGCCAGAACGGGAGGCCGAAGCTCGCCGCCGCCCGGCTCAGATCGCCCTCGCTTTGGATGAGGATGGGAACGTCCGTCCGGAGGCATGCGTGGTACCAGAGGCAGGCGGAGGTGTACTTGCTCTGCGCGCGGCGGATGAGTCGGTGGCTGGGGAGGAAGCTCGCTGCGGACAAGCGGTCTCGATGAGCTGACAGAAACGCGACCTCCCAGTCCGGCTGCCCGTGTATCAGGTCGATCTTCTCCATCTCACATAGGTGGTTGAGAAAACCGAGGTACTCGGGATCGCTCGTCATGGGCGCTTGATAGGCCGCGTCCAGATCGCCCCACTCGAGGTGGTACTGATTTGCATCCGCCCCCACAACATAGAAGGGGTCGGGCGCCAGTCGAAGGCACCCGAGGAAGTTCTGCGAGGCCGGGCTACCGCACCCGGTGAGCAGGATTCGTGGCGTTGGCATGATTTGGATGTCCACAGACGGCGTAGATCTCAGAGCAGAGTCGGGGCGCGAGCGAGGAGAGCTGGAAGAAGGCGGCCCGCAGCTCCGGCGGCCAGGACTCCATCAAGGCGCTGGGCAGGGGCTTCAGCAGAATGCCATCCATGCGCACGAGGCGCAGCCCCGCGGAGGCGATCTCCTCCGCCAGCCGGTCCCAAGTGTACACTCGCCGGTGGCCGACTGCGAGATCGGTCTCGTTGAGCTGGTCGAGACGATGGAGGAGTCCCATGCTGAGCCCGACGCGCCGGTGAAGGGATTCGGCGTTGGGAACGGCGATGTGGATTTCTCCCTGCGGCGCAAGCCAGCCGCGAGCCCGTTCCAGCAAGTCCTGGGGCGCAGCAATGTGCTCCAGGATCCAGCTCATTACGATCGTATCGTACTGGCGGGCCGGCTCGAATTCCTCGAACAAGCAGTGATATACTCGCCCCGAGGGAGGCGCCAAGGTGCGGGCCTTGGCCGCATATACCTGCGATCCCTCGACGATATCGAGCTCGGAGAAGCGCCCGGCCAGCTCCTCGGTCATCACCCCCATCGCGCATCCCAGCTCGAGCGCCCGCCCGCCGCGGGCGCGCGCCAGCACCCGTCGCGCCGCCCGCTTGATCACCTCGCGATTCAACCCCTTGCGGCTGTCGTACCACTCCGCCACCTCATCGAGACGGGCACGCTCCGCGCCCGCCGACCAGAGCGCGCTCTCTGTCACCGGAGACACCACGCTCATTCCGCCTCCTCCCTCGCTGCCTCCCGGGCGGTCATTCTTCGGAGTTCGGAGCGCGCCTCATCGATCTCCGCCATCACCTCGGCCGAATGTCCGCCGTGCAGGGCCGCCATCTCGTAGCACTTGGCCCCCGCCTGATAGGCCCCGTTCTCGAGGTAGGTCCTCGCCAGGCCGAGCCATGCCGGCGCGTGGGACGGCTTTCGCTTGAGTGCCTCCTCCCAAGCGTGTTGAGCACCGGCGAAGTCTCCCTGCGCATGACGCGACATGGCCAGGTTGCAGAGCGCATCCATGTCGTCCGGCTTGAAGGCCAGCGCAGTCTCGAACTCGCGCGCGGCCTCCCGGTGTCGCCCCTCCAGCGCCAGACAGACTCCGAGGTTGTTGTGCGCTCCGGCGTACTCAGGATTCTCCGCCAGCACGATGTCCAGTTCGGCCCGCGCCGCCTGCCGTTCACCAGCGCTCAACAGCGCCGAGGCCAGCAGGCTCCGGAGCTGTGTCGCCTCCGGCCGTATCGCCAGCCCCGCCTTCGCCTCCGCGGCCGCGGCCGCCGCGTCTCCCCGCGCCAGGAAGATGGCAGCCAGCCTGCTCCTGGGCTCCACATCTCGGCAAGTGAAGTCCTGGCATTCCATCTTCGTTCCGAACCGGCCCCGGATCGCCGCCCGATAGGCTGCTATCGCCTCCGCGGGCCGGGGTTGTCTTTCCAGCTCGTGGCCCAGAGCACACAGCAACTCAGGATGTCCGGGTTGATCCGCCAGCGCCGCTCGCAGCACCGTCTCTACCTCTCCCCAGTGTCCCACTAGCTGGAGCGCCTGGGTCAAACCCAACACCGTCTTGACGCGGAGGCCGCGGTCCGGCCCCGCCAGGTCGGCGGCGCGTCGCAGTGTTGCCGCAGCTTGCTCGTTTTCGCCCCGATCCAGCTGCGCCATCCCCAGGTAGAAGAGGACGGCAGGGCTCTCGGGCTCCGCCTCTGCCCGCGCCTGGAGCAGCCGCCAGTTCCGCGCGGACCGCTTCGACATTGCCGAGGGCGGCTCCAGGTATCCGTGGTGCAGAACCGGGATGCCGGTGAACACCACCTCCTCAATCGGCCGCCCATCTCCATCCACCAGTTGCTCGTGGACTATTCCCGCGAAGTGAATCCCCGCGCCGCTGCGGAACAGCCTCGGATGTCCCACCAGTCCCGCGGCGGCTTCGGTGGCGTCCGCGGCAGGGGATTGGGTGAGCAGATGGCAGACGGGGCCGGGAATGGGATTGGCCAGCAGCTCTCTCAACTGGTCGGCGGATTCGGGGGGAAGCTCTTCATCCGCATCCACTATCAGCACCCAGTCACACGTCGCCCGCGCGATTGCCGCGTTGCGGGCCGCGGCGAAGTCGTCCCGCCACTCCAAGTGGTAGACCTCCGCCCCGGAATCACGCGCCACCGCCACCGTATCGTCCTTGGACCCAGTGTCCACCACGACCACTTGGTCGGCCACTGACTGCAAACTTGCCAGACACCTTGCCAGCGACTTCTCCTCGTCCTTCACTATGAGGCAGGCCGACAGTGTGGCGCGGACGGGCGCAGTGTCAGCAGAACGATTCGCCCGCGCCAGGGCCTCTCGCGCCCTGCGCCCGGCCGGATCGTTGCTGTCCCCCCGGGCCGCCAGCCCGCGCAGCTCGGCCGAGGCCTCACCGTGCGCGGGGTTCATGTCGAGGCAGCCGATGAAATGCTCCGCTGCCTCTTCCCTTCTGCCGGCGCGCTTCGCCGCCAGCCCCCGCAGGTAAGGCGCGCTCGCGGCTTTGGTCCCGAGGTCGATCGCTTCTGCGAGGCACCGATCTCCCTCCTCCAACTCCCCTTGGGACAACTTGACTGCGCCCAGTGTCAACCAGGCCGAGGCGAGCCGCGGGTCGAGTGTCAGCGCCTCGTCGAGCGCCTCGGCGGCGTCATCGGCTTGGCCTGCGCGCCAGAGTCGATACGCCAGGTTGGCGAAATGCGGAGCATAGGCGGCGGCTGAGCCAAACTGTGGGATGACCTCGAATGCGGCCCTGTGCTTGCCCTCGGCCAGCAGAGACAGGACATAGGCATCAGGCGTGGCATCTTCGCTATCGCCCACGCGGACCTCCTGGGGAGCGGCGCGCTGATCGCCCTGGCCCAAGGTGATTTTCGGTCGGGGGCACAATGAGCTTGAGGGGTCGGGGAAGAGAAGGCTGCCGAGCCGGGGGGAGTCTGCGAAGAGGGGTTGTCGGCGCACGATGTCGGAGAGCGGGGCACGAAGTGCTGCGTCGAGCAGGGGACCGGGGTCTCCGTCCCGCCCCGGCCGCTGCTGCTATTCCGGCCGTTCATCCTTGCGGGCGTGGATCTCCGAGATGATCTTTTCGTAGTGCGGGCGCAGAAACTCCGGGAACTTTGCGCTGGCGAGCGCGTACCTTCCGTCGGCCTGCTCCATGTTCACGCGCGCTGTAATCACCGTCTCGCCGTACCAGTCGGCCTCCGCGAGCGACAGCCCTGTCGGGTGCTTTATGAACGATCCGCCGGATGAGCTCTGAAGCGCCTGGCGGTCCTGCCCCACGGTATTCGCGCAGCAGTGGAAGATCGAGGCGCTCGGACCTGCCGGCTGCGTAGCCCGTCCGGCTGCGCGCTTCCACCAAAGCGCTTCGACCGTTTCGGTCGAGCAGGCGAGGTGGAACAGAATCCGGGCGCCGGCCATCGCAGGCAATCGGTATAGCTCGGGGTGACGCCCATCCCGGCAGATCACCATCGTCGCCCGGAATCCCTTGATCTCGAAAAGCGGCAGCTTGTTGCCAGGACGACAGTGCTTCTGCTCGTCCTTTCCGGCCATCTGTACCTTCGCATACTCGTGGATCACATGCCCGGCGGAGTCTATGACGTGGGCCAGGTTGAGGAACTTCTCTTGCCCCGAGCGCCGCTGGATGGTCCCGCAGATGACGCATATCCCGCTCTTCCGCGCCGCCTCCCGCACCTCCTCCAGCGCACGCTGCACGGCCGCCGGATCGAGCTCTATGAGATAGGGAAAATCGTACCCGGTCAGGTTCGCCTCGGGGAACAAGATGACGTCGCTGCCCTCCTCGGCTGCGACTTCGATGTGCTCCCGCGTTCGGCGCAGATTCCGCTCGATAGGCTGCGCCCAGTGCTGCTGAGAGACGGACACTTGAAGGATATTGGGAGCGCTCATGCCGTACCCTCCATCTGAGTAATCTTTCATCCACACGGCCAACAGCAGGCTTCCAGCCCGGCGCGGTCGCGCCCGCCGCTGGTGGGACGCGACTTGGTTTGACGGGGGCCCGATGAGTCCTTCAAGGGAGGGGGAGAGGTGATGTTGGTCGGGGAGAGGATGCTGGGCGTCGCCGACGCAGCTTCGTCTGGGGAG
>JAUVSA010000322.1 GCA_030597345.1 Bacillota bacterium | reverse complement strand
GGGGGGGGGCACGCGGGGAGCGCGGCGAGCGGCGGGGGAGGCAGACCGCGGGTCAGACTGGCGAACCGGGGGGCGTTCTGCGCGCTGGGGTGTGCGCTCACGGGGCGGTCGCGGTGGCTCTGGGCGGGAGTGCTGGTGGTGACGTTGCACACCTCTTGGGGGCTCTACGCGGAGGTCGGCATGCCGGGAGTGGCGATGGGCGGGTGGGTGCTGGCGGCCGCGGTCGCGGCCTGGCTATCCTTCCGCCGCGTGCCGGCGCCCGCAGCCTACGCGGCGGCCGCGGCGGCGCTGTGCCTGCTGCTGTCGGTTTCGCTGGCGGGGCGGGAGGCCGCCCCGACGTGCCTGGGAAAACCGAATGGACCGCCGACGGGCAGCAAGGCGGTGTACCAGTGGGCGCACTCCTTGCCGTCACCGGCGCGGATTGGGGTGGTGGATCAGCCGATCCTGCCGCTCTACGGCCGCCGCCTGGAGAACCAGGTGGCCTCTTTCTCGGTGCCACACGATGCCGATGAGCTGGTGGCGAAGACGAAGGGGCTGGACTACGTGGTGACAGTCGGCAGGTATTCCCCGAGCGAGAAGGTGCGCCGGCTGGCAGAGATGGTGTCGGTGCGACCGGACGTGTTCCGGCCGGTGGTCCGGAGCAGGTCCTCGTCCGTGTACGAGGTGGCGGGTTGAGGGGGGCGAGCGGGCCTGGGGGAAGAGGCAACGACATTCTCGCGTGAGGTCAGCATGCAGACGCCGAGCGGTTTGATCGAGAAGCTGAAGAGCAAGAAAGCGATGGTGGGGGTCATCGGCCTGGGTTACGTGGGCCTTCCCTTGGCGGCGGAGTTCGGCCGGGCCGGGCTGCGGGTGCTGGGGTTCGACGTGGACCCGGAGAAGGTGCGGCAGATCGAGGCCGGAGAGAGCTACATCTCCGACATCAAGCCCGAGACGGTGGCGGAGTTAGTGAAGAGCAACAGGCTGGAGGCGACCAGCGACTTCGACCGACTCTCGGAGCCGGATACGCTGAGCATCTGCGTGCCCACGCCGCTCTCGAAGACGCGCGACCCGGACTTATCCTACGTCGTGAGCACCGTGGAGGAGATCGCGAAGCGCCTGCGGCCGGGGCAGCTGGTGGTGCTGGAGAGCACGACCTACCCGGGGACGACGCGGGAGGAGGTGCTGGCGCGGCTGACGGCGACGGGGATGGAGGCGGGTCGGGACTTCTTCTGCGGGTACTCGCCGGAGCGCGTGAACCCGGGGAGCCTGGACCCGCCTTTCGCCAAGGTGCCGCGGATAGTCTCGGGGGTGACGCCGGCCTGTCTGGATGCGACGAAAGCGCTCTACGAGCTGATCGTCGAGGAAACGGTTCCGGTTTCGTCTCCCGAAGTCGCGGAGATGGCGAAGCTGCTGGAGAATATCTTCCGGGCCGTGAACATCTCGTTGGTGAACGAATTGAAGATGATCGGCATCCGAATGGGGATAGACATCTGGGAGGTGATTGAGGCGGCCTCGAGCAAGCCTTTTGGGTTCATGGCCTTCCATCCGGGGCCGGGCATGGGAGGGCACTGCATTCCGATTGATCCGTTCTACCTATCCTGGCGGGCGAGGGCGTTCGATGTGAACGCGCGCTTCATCGAGCTGGCGGGAGAGGTGAACACGGTGATGCCGCGGTTCGTCGCAGACCGGGTGGTGGAGGCGCTGAACTCTGTGGGCAAGGCGATGAGGGGGAGCCGGGTGCTGGTGCTGGGGGCATCCTACAAGCCGAACATCGGGGACACACGGGAGTCGCCGGCGATCCGGATAATGGAGCTGCTGGAAGCGGGCGGGGCGGAGGTGCGGTACAACGACCCGTATGTCCCGCGACTGCCAAAGATGAGGCACAGCACGCTGACGCTGGGGTCCGTGCAGTTGACGAAGGCGGAGGTGGAGCAGGCGGACTGCGTGGTGGTCGCTACGGACCACGAGGACTACGACTACCAGTGGGTGGTGGACACCGCGAGCATGGTCGTGGACACGCGCAACGCGACGCGGGGCCTGGCGGGAGCAGAACGGAAGGTTTGGAGGGCTTAAGGAAGGCCGCGACGCGGCCGCCGGAGCCGGAGGCTGTCTTGCCCTGGCAGCAACGCCTGGAATCAACGCCGATGTATGCCGTAGGTCTGAGACTGTGTGTGGGTGTCAGATAGCGATGGGACACGCCTGAGCGGTCCCCGAGCTTGTGCGCAGGCGAGGATCATTCTACCATATGGGATCAGTGGGCGGCCGTCCTGTCCAGAAACTCATCTGCCTCTCAGAGCCCCGGAACACGCCATACCGTGGTATTCTCTGCACTCGCTGACACGTCTGTTCTGGGAGGGCGCAGAGGATGGAAAAGGATGCCGAGCGAGGTCTCGACTGGGTGGGGCTGCCTGTGATCGCTACTGTAGCCCGGTTGCTGTGCCGGGAGCTGACGCTGCAGAACGAGTATCTGCTGCTGGAGAACCGGATTCTCAAGGAGAAGATCTCGGGACGAATCCGCTTCACCGACGAGGAACGCCGCTCTCTGGTCGAGGCC
>JAUVSA010000271.1 GCA_030597345.1 Bacillota bacterium | reverse complement strand
ATGCCCCCGTCAGGCGCTCCACCAGCCGGCTCAGGCGATGCAGGATCCAGCGGTCCACCTCCTGCATCTCCCCCCCCGCCAGCCTGTCCCGCCCCGGCTCGAAATCGTACAGGTTCGCCAGCATGAACCGCAGCGTGTTCCGCAGACGCCGATACCCATCCACCACCTGACGGAAGATGTCCTCGCCCGTCGGCATGTCCTCCTTGAAGTCCACGTAGGACACCCACAGGCGAAGAATCTCCGCCCCGTGCTCTCTCACCACGTCCTGGGGATCAATCACGTTCCCCAGGCGCTTGGACATCTTGTGGCCATCCACGCCCAGCACCCACCCGGTCGTGAGGACCGTCTGATAGGGCCGCCCGCCTTGGCTGATCAGCCCGTTCCACAGCGAACACTGGAACCAGCCCCGATATTGATCGTGAGCTTCCAGGTACAGATCGGCCGGCCAGCGCAGCTCGGGCCGAGTCTTCAGCACCGCTGCGTGGCTCGTACCCGACTCAAACCACACATCAAAGATGTCCTGCTCACGCCGGAAACGAGCGCCGCCGCAGTGCCGGCAAGTTTCCCCAGGGGGAACCAGTTCCTTGATCGGTGTCGTAAACCACGCATCTGTGCCCTGTGCGCGCACGAGTGCTATCGCGCGGCCTATCACCTCTGTGCTCAGCAGCTCGTGCCCGCAGTCTTCACAGTAAAGTGCCGGGATCGGTATCCCCCATGCACGCTGGCGAGAGATGCACCAGTCCGGCCGGCCCTCCATCATGCCCCGAATCCGCGCCAGCCCCCACGGCGGTACCCAGGTCACACTGTCCACCGCCGCCAGCGCCTGCTCGGTGAACGGCTTCAGGTCCAAAAACCACTGCTTCGTCGCGCGGAAGATCACCGGCGACTCGCACCGCCAGCAGTGCGGATACTGGTGCCGGTATTCCTCCATCTTTATCAGCGTCCCCCGGCGCGCCATTTCCTCCACGCTCTTTGGATCGGCATCTACGTGCGACAGTCCCGCGAACTGCCCCCCCTCCTGGGTGAAGACACCTTGCGCGTCCAGCGGCTGCAGGGTCGGCAGCCCGTACTTCTGCCCTGTGTCGAAGTCTTCCCGGCCGTGACCCGGCGCGGTGTGCACACATCCCGTGCCCTGCTCCAGAGTCACGTGGTCGGCCAGCACCACCGGGACCTCCCGCTCCACGAAAGGATGCCCCAACTTTCCCCCCGCCAATGCCGACCCTTGCGTCGCCGACACGACCTCATACTCTGATATCCCCAGCGCCTCCATCGTCTGCTCCAGCAATCCCCGCGCCAGCACCAGGTGCTCCTCCGGGGTGCGCACCAGCACATACTCGAGCTCCGAATGCAGCGCCACCGCCGCATTCGCCGGCAGCGTCCACGGCGTAGTGGTCCACACCGCGAAGGAGACGGGTCCCACCGCCGGCACCCCCGCCAGCGCGCCCTCCGGCAGCGAGACCACGGGGAAGCGCACGTACACGGACGGCGACTCCGCCTCCTTGTACTCCAGCTCCGCATCGGCCAAAGCCGTCTCGCACTCTGGACACCAGTGCACCGGCTTCAGACCCCGATACACGCACTTCTTCTCGACGAACTTCCGGAAGGCTTCCAGCACCGCCGCCTCGTACTCCCGGTCCATCGTCAGGTACGGGTGCTCCCAGTCCCCTCGCACCCCCAGCCGCTCGAACTGCTCCCTCTGCACCCCAACGAAGTGGCGCGCCGTCTCCGCCGACCGCTCCCTCAGCTCCATGGGGTCTATCGCGTGCCGATCCAGCTTGAAGGTGCGGATGGCGGCGATCTCAGTGGGCAGCCCATGATTATCCCACCCCGGCACATAGGGAACGTCGAAGCCCCGCATGGTCTTATACTTGACCACCACATCTTTCAGGATCTTGTTCAGCGCCGTCCCCAGATGAATGTCTGCGTTGGAGAACGGTGGGCCGTCGTGCAAGATGTACTGCGGCCGCCCCCGCGTATGCCGCTGCACTGTGTCGTAGAGATCGATCTCATCCCAGAAGCGCTGAATCCGGGGCTCCAGCTCGCCCAGCTTTGCGCGCATCGGGAATTCGGTTTTCGGAAGGTTGAGTGTCTCTCGGTAGTCGTTCGGTTTTGCCATCACACAGTACCCTCAAGTTGAATAGCAGCTGTCTCCGTGTCGGATATGAACTCTGGGCCCTGCCCGCAGATCAGGCCAACCCGCCCACGGCGCGGAATGGCCCTTCCTACGAATGAGGCCGGCCTTCGCCGTCCGAAGCATCATCTGCACCCGCGCGCCTCGGACCGACGGGCGCCTCCCCTCGCCAGGCGACGCAGTGTGATGCGAAATGCTTCAGCGCGCCGCTCTTCACGATGATCGCTTCCGGCCGCAGCACTGTCGCGTACATGTTCAGGAGAGCGATCAGATCCAGCAGCGAGCGGTAGCCTGACAGGCCGGACATATCGATATAGACCTTGGTGAACTGCTTGTCCAGCGCGACCGCGGCGCGTACATCGAAGGCATCCAGCACCTCGAACCGCACTTCCGGATGCTTCTGCCTGGCCCTCTCGATGCACTCCGCGCTGACGTCCGTCCCGATGACTTCCTTGCAGAAAGGCGCTATCTGCACTGTCGTCGTGCCCCATTCGCAGCCTATCTCCAGCACCACGTCGTCCTTCGTGACCCACCGCGGGATCGTCTCCCTGTACTCCTTCACGTTTCGCGTGGCAACGAACTTCGTCTTCAGCCTGAACTGCTTCTCGTTTGCCATATCGGACTCACGCTAATGGCAGCGAAATGCCGCCGCTCTCTGCTCAGACGGAATACCGTCCGCGTATCCAGTTCATCCGAATGCGCGCCAAGTCCTTGATCGCATCCAGTGAGTCCCTGACCCGACTGATGCGCGTTTCCGGCGAGTCGGTCCATGTCACCGGCACCTCCGCGATCTTCATCCCCGATCGCTGAGCGAGGAAGAGAATCTCCATGTCGAAGGCGATGCCTGTCATCAACTGCGCCCCGAACAGTCGCCGGGCGATTGCCCTCGGAAACAGTTTGAACCCGCACTGCGTGTCCGAAATCCCTCGCACGGCCACCAGCCTCACCAGCACGTTTCCCGCGCGTCCCACCAACTCCCGGTGCCAGGGCTGTCGCACCGGCAGCTTCGACTCCGGCAGACCGCGAGAGGCGATTGCCACATCGCAGCCCGCCTGGAGTTCCGCCATCAGGCCTTCGACCTCTGCTATCGGTGTGGACAGGTCCGCGTCCGAGAACAGTATCCGTTCGCCCCGTGCCGCCAGCATCCCCGTCCGCACCGCGGCCCCTTTGCCCCGCTGCGGCTCCTCCAGCACCTCCACCCCTGCCGCCCGCGCCACTTCGCTCGTCCGATCAGAGCTCGCATT
>JAUVSA010000311.1 GCA_030597345.1 Bacillota bacterium | reverse complement strand
GGGGAAGGTGACGAACACACGGAGCCCACCCCCGCCCGAGGACAATCGGGGAGACACAGGGACATTCGAGGACGGGGATCCGGAGGAAGGACAGGATACGTGAGAAGCCGATCTAGTGGGGCAGGAGCTTGCCGCCGGTCCAGCAAGACCTGCTCACAGGTCTAGTCACATGACTGCTGACCGCGGCACAATTGCCATCATTGGCGCCGGAAGTTGGGGCACCGCGCTCAGCATCGCGCTCGGCCGGGCTGGCTGGCGCGTGAATCTCTGGGCGCGGCGGGCCGCCGTCGCAGACGCCATTGGCCGCGACAAGCGCAACCCGGAGTACCTCTCCGCCTTCGAGCTGCCTGATTCCGTGACCGCGACCACCGATCTCGGGGAGGCCGCGTCGGGGGCCGCCATCCTCGTGCTGGCAGTCCCCTCGCGTGGATTGCGGGAAGTGTGCGAGCAGCTTGCCCCTCACGTCAGCGACGATCAGGGCGTAGTGAGCGCGGCCAAGGGGCTGGAGCACGGCACCGGGCGCAGGCTCTCTCAGGTGATCGCGGACTGTCTGGGATCGCATCGTACTGGCCGTGGCGCGGTCCTCTCCGGCCCCAACCTCGCTGCCGAGGTGGCCGCCGGAATCGCCACCGCCAGCGTGGCTGCCTGCGCGCAGGCCGATCTGGCCGCTGACGTCCAGGCGGCCCTCAGCACTCCCGGTTTCCGCGTCTACACCAATCCCGATGTGCTAGGGGTCGAGC
This sequence comes from Bacillota bacterium, assembly GCA_030597345.1. Taxonomy (GTDB): domain Bacteria; phylum Armatimonadota; class Hebobacteria; order Hebobacterales; family Hebobacteraceae; genus JAUVSA01. The sequence continues at coordinate 2,044 of JAUVSA010000311.1, read as the reverse complement.
TGGGGGGCGCTCTGAAGAACATCATCGCCATCGGCGCGGGGGTCAGCGACGGCCTCGGATTTGGCGACAACACGAAGGCCGCGCTGATGAGTCGCGGGCTCGCGGAGATCACGCGGCTCGGCGTCGCTCTCGGTGCCCGGGCCGAGACATTTCGGGGCATGTCTGGCATGGGGGATCTCATAGCCACCTGCGCAGGGAGGAAGAGTCGCAATCATTTCGTCGGCCACGAGCTGGCGCGGGGACGCCCGCTGAAGGATGTGCTTGACCAGATGAGCCCCCAGGTTGCGGAGGGAGTCGAGACGACGCGCGCAGCGCTGCAGCTGGCATCCGAGGCGGGAGTAGAAATGCCTATTGCCACCGCGGTGTATCAGGTGCTGTTCGAAGAAGTATCACCTGCGGAGGCGGTAAGATCTCTCATGACGCGCACGCAGCGCGGCGAGCTCGACGAGTGAGGTCAAGAGCAAGTACGCTGGGCAGCTAGGTACGCGCCTACGGGCGTGGCGAGTAGCTACGCACCTACGGGTGTGGCAGCTTCCAGTTCCTTCAACAGATCGACAACCTGGGAGAGGCGGAACGGCTTGCACAAGCAGGCCAATGCCCCGCTGCGGAGAGCTTCGTCTATGATGTCATCCTTGGCGTATCCGGTAATCATCACGAAGTTCGCCTGCGGCTGCACTTCTCGCAGCTTCTTCAGCGTGTCGAGTCCGCACATGCCGGGCATGCGGATATCGAGGAAGATCAGGTCGAAGCGCTGATCGCCTGCAAGCCGGACTGCCGCCTGCCCGTCCTGGCACGTGGTGACCCCATGTCCAAACCGCGCCAACACGTCTCTGAGAAGCAGACAAATGCTCTCCTCGTCATCCACCACGAGGATCTCCAGTGCCTCCATCGTGTCGTGTGCCTCCTGACGAAGCGCCCACAGGGCTGCCTTAGCCGCCTGCCAAACCAGTTTATTCCACATTCGGCGGGTGCACGGGGAAGAGGAATTCCTCAGCCCATTGTCGAACCCCCGAATTCTAGCCAGCGTAAGAGAGGAGCCGCCGATGGACACGCCTCGCCGCCCACTGGGCTACGTTGTGATAGCTCTGATTGCACTCGCGTTGATAGCTTGGCTCACAGGACGCTACCTCGTAAAGCGCCAGCTCATCCGCGGTCTCAGCAGCAATGACATGGCCGTCCGCGTCGAGGCCGCCCAGAAGCTCCTCGAAATGCGCAAGCTGGAGGATTCCCTCCCCGCTCAGCCCATTATCCGCCGCAGCAAGACCGCGGAGGCGCTCGGCGAAATCGGCTCGGAGGAAGCGATGCGTATCCTGGGCGTCATCTTGCGCGACCAGGAGGAGGCGCCCCGGCGCTGGGCCCGACGGGCATTGGAGAAGCAAGGTCAACGTGCCGTCCCTACTCTCCTGGCGGCGTTTTCTGCTGGCGGCGACGCGCTCGACCAAGCGCTCGAAGCATTGGGAGCGATCGGCCCCTCCATTGCGCCTAAGGCCCGCTTCTTCATGAGCGACGGCTCCGCGAGCGGCGGAGCCGCCGCCGCGCTGTCCGTAGCCGGCCCGGTAGGAATCGATGCTCTACTGCGCGCCTGCCATAACCCCGACGATGGCATGCGAAAGGCAGCACTCGGCAACCTCGGAGGTGAGGGAATCGTCGCCGCGCTCCCGGCGGCCCTCGATAACATCAGGAATCCATCTGATGACAGCGTGAAGACCGCGGCAATCAAGGCCCTTGGCTTGATCGGCGACCAAAGGGCCGTTCCCGACGTCATATCCTGCGTGGGCGAGAGCGGATTCCGGGAGGCCGCCGTTACCTCCCTCGGACAGATCGCGGACCCCCGTGCCGTGGAGCCCATACTCGCCACCATGACGGCGACCGACAAGCGCTACCGCCCTGCCGCCATATTGGCGCTGCGTCGCATCGGCGCGCCCGCGATTCGCTCCCTCGTCAGGGAGCTCCGCTCGCCCGAGGTGCTGATGCGCCGCGCGGCTGCCGCTGCCCTGGTTGGATCCGACACCCCGCGCGTGACCGGAGCTCTGGCCTCCTCTGC
>JAUVSA010000206.1 GCA_030597345.1 Bacillota bacterium | reverse complement strand
GGGGGGTGTTTGCCACCGGCTGCTGCTTCATGCCGGAGATGGCGGGCTGGAGCTGGTCGGAGCTCGCAATCTCTCCCCGGGGTCAGGCCAGGACCCGCAGAGGAGCTTCCGGAGCCACGCCCCGGCACCAGTGGCGGTGGAGCGAGGGAAGAAGCCCGGGTTCCTGTGCGCAGGGGCCAACGCTCCCGATCTGTTCGGCCCGCAGCATCAGGAACTGCTCGGGACCATCGCCAGCCACACGGCCAGCGCGGTGGCGAACGCGCAGCTCTTCGCCTCGCTGTCGCGGGCCAAAGCGCAGTGGGAGCGCACGTTCGACTCGATCTCCGATCCGATTCTGATCATCAACGATCGGTTTCGCGTGATTCGGCGCAACCGGGCGGCCGCCCGCTGTATGAAGATTCCGATTCGGGAGGCGGTGGGGGGTGTTTGCCACCGGCTGCTGCTTGGCAGCGAGGAGCCGTGCCCGTGGCACGATGCGCTGGTGCGGGGCGCGGCGGTGTCGGCGGATCGGTATGTGGACCACCTGGAGCGCTGGTTCAGCTTCTCGGCATTTCCGTTCGAGGATGAGGGAGGGGAGCGCACCGGGGTCGTGCACGTGCTGAGGGATATCACGGAAGAGCGAAAGCTGCGGCAGCAGGTGAGCCAGGCGCAGAAGCTGGCGGCGATCGGGGAACTGGTGGCGGGCGTCGCGCACGAGCTGAACAACCCGCTCACGGGGATCCTGGGCTTCTCCCAACTGCTGCTGCGAGGGCAGCGCGAGGTCCCATTTCGGGACGATCTGGAGAAGATTGCGAATGAAGCCCGGCGGGCGGCGCGAATCGTGCGCAACCTGTGCGCTTTCGCCCGACAGAAGTCTCTCTCTCGGCGGCCGGTGGACGTCAACGAAGTGCTGAAGAAAATCATCGAGCTGCGGGGATACCAGCTTCGCGCGGGGGGGACGAGCGTAAGCACGGAACTTGCTCGGGATCTGCCGCGCATCCCGGCCGATCCGGACGAGCTTCAGCAAGTGTTCCTCAACATCGTGAACAACGCGGAGCAGGCGATGGCCGGCCAGCAGTCTGCCAGGCGGATCGTCGTTCGCAGCGAGCAGCCCTCTCCCGGCGGCGTCAGAATCGAGTTCCGGGACACGGGGCCGGGCATCCCGGAGGGGGCGATGGATCGCATTTTCGATCCGTTCTTCACCACCAGAGAGTCTGGCGGGGGCACGGGATTGGGGCTCTCGGTGTGTTACGGCATAGTGCGGGGCCACGGGGGGCAGATCGCGGCGGCGAACGCGCCGGAGGGGGGAGCAGTCTTCAGCGTGGAGCTGCCGGTCCGCGACGGGTCGCCGATCCCGCCCACGCAGCAGGGAGATGGGGAGGCAGGGCCGCCGGCCGCGCCGGGGCGGATCCTGGTGGTGGACGACGAGCCGGTGGTGGCCGAGTTCGTGCAACGGGCGCTGGTGGAGGAGGGACACGGAGTGGACCTCGCGTCGCACGGGGAGGCCGCGCTGGCGAAGATCCTGGAGGGGAAGTACGATGTGGTGCTCTGCGATCTCAAGCTCCCGGACATGAGCGGCCCGGAGCTGTACGAGCGGGTGCGCGCAGCGGCGCCCCGGATGGCGGAGAGCTTCATATTCTGCACGGGGGACACCCTGGGACCGGAGAGCGGAGACTTCCTCCGCGCCCGGACCGGGCCCTGGCTGGAGAAGCCCCTTATGCTGGAGGACATCAAGCGCATAGTCAACAATCACCTGGCCGCGCGGAGGTCGCCCGATGAATGATCTGGCGCAGGCCCGGATCCTGGTCGTGGAGGACGACGCTGCCGTTCGGGCGCTGCTGCGGCAACTGCTGGGCGATGCGGGCTGTGCGGTGGAATGCGCGCCCAACGGGCCGATCGCGCTGGAGGCATGTCGCCGCACCGCCTTCGCGCTGGCGATGATCGACCTGCGGCTGCCAGGGATGGGCGGCGGCGAGCTGGCGGAGGCGCTTGCTCGGGAGTTCCCGGAGGCGGCAGTGATCATCGCCACCGGGGTGCACGACACCCCAACTGCAGTAGCGTGCCTGCGGGCGGGGGCCTTCGATTATCTCACCAAACCGTGCGACCTGGATGACGTGGTGGTGCGGGTGGGGCGGGCGCTGGAGCGTCGCCGCCTGCTGGTGGAGAACCGGCGGCACCAACAGGAGCTGGAGGCCAGGGTGAGACTTGAAACGCGCGCCGCGCGGCGGCTGTTTCTGGGGGCCATCAAGTCTCTCTCCTCTGCTTTGGAGGCGAAGGACGACTACACGCGAGGCCACTCCGAGCGGGTCAGTCGCATCGCGGGGGAGCTCACGCGCAGGCTGGGCATGGCGCCGCGAGAGGTGAGGCGGGTGCGGCTTGCGGGAACGCTGCACGACATCGGGAAGATCGGGGTGCGGGAGAGCGTGCTCTCGAAGCCGGGCCCGCTGTCGGCGGAGGAGTATCGTCACGTTCAGGCACACTCGATCATCGGCGAACGCATCCTTGCGCCGGTTCTCGTTGACTCGGATACGGTCAGCATCGTGCGCCATCACCACGAGCACTACGGAGGGGGCGGCTACCCGGACGGCCTGAGCGCCTCCGGCATTCCTCTGGGGGCGCGGGTGCTGGCGGTCGCCGACGCCTTCGACGCGCTGACGAGCGATCGTCCCTACCGCTGCCGGCTTGCGCCGGAGGCGGCGCTGGAGGTGCTGCGGGGCGGGGCCGGTGGCCAGTGGCAGCCAACTCTGGTGGAGACGCTGGCTCAACGCCTGGAGTATGTTTGGCCCATGATCTCCCGGGCGCGGGGCAGGGGCGAGGCCGGGCCCGGCGACTCCCTCTCCAACCAAGGGCAAGATAAAGCGGTCGGGTAAGCCCCAGGGGAGGCATCAGCATCATGAGCGAGAAATCTTTGTCCGACGCGCTTGGCATCGACCAGGGGGCGGAGGAGGCGCTCGCGCGGGCAGATGTGCGCACTCCGAAGGAACTCAGCGAGGCCGATCCCGAGGCGCTGGCGATGGCCTCCGGCGTTCCTCTGGACCGAATCAAGGAGTGGCAGCAGCGGGCGCGCCGGGCGGGGGCCCCGCGACGGCGCAATCCGGTGATGACCGGATGGATGGTGGCCGTCGTCGGGGTGCTGATCGCGGTGGGCATCGGCTGGATGCTGGTGACGATCGGCACCACAAAGATGGAGACCGCGGAGAAGATACGCCGTGCCGCCGACTCGAAGCTCGAGCTGGAGATGAGCTTCGGCGCCAGCAGGGCAATGGATGATCTGCGTCCGGTTCGGTTGGCGGTTCACAACCGCAACTGGGGAGAGGCAGCGACCGCACTGGCTCCGATCGCGGCGGGCGTGGCATTCATCAAGCGAGTGGCTCCTGAGGGGCAGCAGGATTCTGTCGTGCGGGCCGAGGAGGGCCTCGGGGAGCTCCGACGTGCGATCGAGGATCAGTCTCCGGAGGCAATCGATCGCCTAACCGGCCTGGAAGTGGAGCTTGCCAGGTTGGCGGGCGAAGAATAGCGCTGCGCCCGTCGAGGGGGGCCCCGGCCGAGGGTCAGTCCTCTTGGGACAGGATCGGGGTGCAGCCGGGCGAGCGGGGCCAGTCGCGGAGCCATTCGGGGAAGTCTCCGCCGGCGTCTTCCTCAAAGGCCGCCACCGCCCGCGCTACCACTTCGGGATGATCGGCGGCCAGGTTGCGCTTCAGCTCCGGATCGCGCTGGAGGTCGTAGAGGAGGGGCGCGCCGCCCCAGAACACGTCGTTGCACCACCACTTGTCGTCAATGTAGGTGATCTCGGGCCCCCAGGCGACGGTGACGTGATCCCGCCCGCGCTTCTCGCCGCGCACGACGGGCCAGAGGTCAATGCCCTCCATCTGCGGGGGGATCTCCCGGCCGAGCATGTTCATCAGGGTGGTGGTCAGATCGAAGTTGTAGCATAGGGCGTCGCAGCTAGTGCCGGCGGCCTCGCCGTGCGGATGCCGGATGAGCATTATCAGGTCACCGACGGCGCGGGTGAGGGGCCATCCCTGCTTCCCGGTCAGGTTGGCGTCCCCCAGGTTGTGACCGTGGTCGGAGATGACCGCCACCACAGTATCATCGAGCCGGCCGGAGGAACGCAGGGAATCCATGAAGTGCCCCAGCCATCTGTCTACGAGGGTGCACTCGCCCGCGTAGTTGGCCTGCATTCGCTTGAGCTCTCTGGGCGGGAACTCCTCTGCGCTGCCGTAGGTGGACCAGATCACATCG
>JAUVSA010000215.1 GCA_030597345.1 Bacillota bacterium | reverse complement strand
GCTCGTGGTAGGTATAGGAGATGCCGATGTTCGACCGCTCATTCGTCGCCAGGAGTACGGCTGCGTGAGGGGTCATGCGCTGCGTTCCCGGCAGGGACTGGGATATGGACCAGTTCTGGCAGAACGCGCAGGCGAGGTTGCACCCAATGGTGCCAAGGGAGAGTATCGTTGCCCCCGGGTGGAAGTGAAAGAGCGGCTTCTTCTCGATGGGGTCCCAGTGAGCCGACGACACGCGGGCGTAGTTCAGGCTTCGCAGCACGCCGCCCACATTGCGCCGCACGCGGCACTGTCCAACCTTACCTTCCGCAATGCGACACCCGTGGGGGCAGAGCAGGCACTCCACCCGGCCGTTCCCGCCCGGCTCCCAGTACAGCGCCTCCTTGAGGTGAGCCTCCGCCATTCGTGCCTACCCCCGGGGCATTTTATCCCTCTAGGCGCTGCAAGGCAAGGCGGAAGTGGCCCCACCGACCCCCACTATGCTCGGCACGGCCGATCAGGTGGTCTTCGGCGCCGCGGAGAGGGCGACATAGCCAATGGAGCCAGCGCCGTAGAGCAGGATCAGAGCGGCAGAAATGATGCCCGAGTCGTTCAGCAGGAAGGACGCCGCGGCCCCGACGAGACAGGCGGTTACCGCAGGCACCAGCCACGGCCGCTCCTTGAGTTCGGACAGCAGCGCCGGAGGCCGCGCGAGGACGGCTGCCGTCAGCACGGCCAGGCCCGCGAGGGCGGCCCCGGTCCACAACGAGACCCGCACCAGCAGCCAGTTCATCGAGAGCTTCCGGCCGGCGATCTCCAGCATTGCCGTCCAGTCCCGAGCCTGGAGCCGAACCATCCAGCGCCCGATGTGAGAGGCCTCCGCGCCCTGCACGAGGACCCCCACGGCAATGGTCGCGGCGCCGAGCGCGAGCGACAGAGCAAGCACGACTGCCACGTCGCCGACCGACGGCCGGCTGCGCCATAGGTACAGCGCGAAGACGCCGAAGCCGAGGGCACACCCGAGCGCCATGCCGAGGTTGGCCCCCCAGGTGGGAGAGCCGACGAGCGCGACGATGCCGACAAGCACCAGCGCCATGAGCATGCGTTCTACCCAGGAGCCGAGCTCGCGCCGCGACAGGAGTCCCGCGGCCGCCATCAGGACAGCGCCCAGAAGCACTCCGGCGTACTCGTTCCCCAGCCCATAGAAGCGCGCCCCGGCCGCGGCGGAGTAGCTGAAAGGAGACCACAAGAGCATCGTCTGGCTCTTGAGCAGGTCATAGGCCAGCAAGCCCACGACAGCGACCGCGGGGAGCACGTGCCCGGAGCGCCAACCCGTCAGCCACCCACCCACAAAGGCGATCAACACAGAGGTGCTCGCCACCGCCAGCACGACCTCATAGGCGGCCATCGGGCGCAGCGACACCAGCAGCATGGCGGCCGGGAGAGAGAGCGCCACACCCAGCAGCCCGCGCGCCACCTTCCGTGTCCACCGAGGCGCGCGCTCGCCCAGCACCAAGAGGAACGCGGTGGCCCAGAGCACGATGCTCGAGATCGCCGGCACCGCTCGGAAAAACCAGCGCCGCGCTGTTTCCGAGACGTCGTGCCGCGCAATGTCCTCCGCAACTCGCTCCAGCCCCTCCCCCTCCACCGCCTTCCGCGCCATGGGCTGCCCAACAAGATCGCGCGGAATCTCGACGCCGAAGTACTCCAGCACCGTAGCGGCAACATCTGTGTTCACCACGAGCCCGGCACGGCGGGTCGAGGGAGAGGTGAGAATGCCGGCTTCCTCGCCGGGAGCGTAGAAGATCACCGGAGTGAGGGCCGCGAGACTCTCGTCCGCGTCCAGCTTCCTTGCGTTCGGCGTCAGCACCATCACCGCCCATTCGTCGCGGGGCAGCCGCTCCAGCACGCGCCCCAGCAGGCGGTCGGCGCGCTCTATCGCGCGCTTGCGCGCGGCGCGAGCGGCACTGGTCGACATCAACTGAGCGTATTCCTCGACCCGGGAGGTCTCGCCCAGCTCCAGCACGATCACGTCCGCGGGAGAAGCAACCCGGCGGAAGGTGGAAACGAAGGATTCCACATTGGTCGTCCGCCGGTACGGCAGGGAGGGATTTACCTCCAACAGTCCCGATCCAACGCTGCCGAGCTGGACCAGCCCCTGCTCGTCCATGGCCACGCAGACGATCTCGCGGTGTATGGCCTCGGCGGTGTCAGCGTTCCCGATGCAGGCCACCCGGAGGCCCGCGCGCCGAAGCGTGCCGCCGAGGAGCCCGAGCCGGAGAGGATAGACGGCCCGGGAGTTGTGACGCAACAGCGCGCCCATGCCCAGGTGCAGGATGACGTTGTCGCCGGCGGGCCATCCGGTGTACGATTTGAATGCCTGGCTCGCCGGGACGCCATTCTCCTTCTCTGTGTTCTGGAGCGCGTAGCCCTCGACATTCGTGCGCTTCGTTGAGGCTGGACCGGAAGCGCGCGATCCGGCGCCGATAGTCAGGTAGCCACCCCCTGCCCCGCGGGCCGTGCGCACCGACATCAGCCCGACCGCGCCGTCTTCCGCCAGCCCGCGCATCACCGGAGCCTCCACATCATCGGCGAGCAAGTCGTGCCAGGTCACCCGGTCGAGCACCGCGATAATAAGCTTCCGGTCGGCCGCCCACGAAGCGCAGCAAGTCATCGCCGTCAGCCAGCAGATACACACCAGGACCGCACAAGTCCGCCTCATTCCTCCTCCCCTCCGGCAGTCGAGGTTCGACCGCCAGTCGAGCTTCGACCGCTGTCCATCTCCTCCCGCATGAGGTCCGCGTACACGGCCTCGGTCTGCTCCAGCATGCGACGAACATCGAACTCCGCGGCCGCTCGGCGACGGGCCCGCTCTCCCATCTGCTCCGCCAGTTCGGGCTGCTGAAGAACAGAGACGACAGCGCGCGCCAGGGCCTCCGGGTCACCGGGCTCGACCAGGAATCCTGTCTCCTTATCGGCCACCACTTCGGGCACGCCGCCGACAGCGGTGGCGACGACCGGCCTGCCAAGGGACATCGCTTCCATGGCAACGACTGAAGATCCCTCGGACACAGAGGCGATGACCAGCACGTCCAGCGCGGCTATCAGGTCGCGCGGTGACTCTACCTCACCCAGCAATTGCAGGCATCCCTCGAGCTCCAGCTCGCGCCGCACTGATTCCGCTTCTTCTCGCAGCGGCCCCTCGCCCGCCAGCACGAACTGGGCCGCAGGAAGGAGATCGACAATCGCGCGGGCCGCTTGGATGAAATCGCTGATCCCCTTCTGGGGAGCGAGGCGGGCGATCATCCCCACCAGCGGCGTCCCTTCGGGCATGCCGAGAGAGGACCGCGTGTCCGCCGCAGCGGCCGCGGGGGCGGCACGCGTGTCGATGCCGTTCAGGATAGTGACTGTCTTGTCCGCGACCTCTGGATGAACGGCGAGGAGATCGCGGCGCAGCGCATCGGAAACGGTGATGAGCCGGGAGGCGCCTCTGAACAGCAGTCCCAGCGCCCATCGATCGCGGCGGCGTCGGGCCCGCATGCCCTCCGCGTACGGGGGGTAGCTGTGGAGCGTGGCCGCCAGCCGCCCGCTGGAGGTCAGCGCCAGTGCCAGCGCGCCGACCAGTCCCGCGCTGAACCCATGGGTATGGACGACCTGGGGCTGCACTTCACCGATCGCCCGCGCAAGGCGGGCCGCCGCCAGCGCGGCCTGCGGCGTGCCGCCCGGCGATATCGGGATCTCGAACACGGAGACAGACCGGTCGCGCGCGGCATCTCCGATAGGACCCTCGGGGTCGCACGCGACCGCCACTCCGTACCCATCGCGCTTGAGACCGGCGAGCAGCGAGATCACATGGCGGGCAAGCCCGCCCCGCGCTGGTGGCGCGACCAGCAGAATCTTCCCCATCGCGGGACCTGCTTCACCCTCGATTGTGCGAGCGACCGCGTCCACGAATGCCTCCGTCTTCGAATACCTCAGTCCTGGAATGTCTCCGTCCTGGAATACCTCAGTCCTGGCCGCGTTTGCTGGTCACGTCGGCCTCGTACTGTTCGATCTCCGCCATCCAGGCCGGACCGGTCGGCGCCTCCTGCTGGAGGCAGTAGTACTCCCACACCGCGCCGGAGGGCAGAGCCTTGAGCTCTTCCAGCAGAGCGAG